>NZ_JBTXLS010000033.1:0-33801 GCF_054871665.1 Myroides sp. LJL115
TTAAGTCCAATTCATCGATAACCTTATTTACAATGCGTACTGGATGCAAGGCAGGAATGAAATCTTCCAAAGAATGAGGAATCAAACTCATTTGATTCTGATCGTAAAGTCTATAACGTGGTGCTTGTTTTGCCATATTTACTTGAATTACTTATACTAATTTAAGTATATTAGATTGAAATTCAAATAATTATAATGGTGTTTTTTACTTAAAAGTACAAAAAAGAGGCTATCTCATTTGAGACAGCCCCTTTTATAATTTATTTTAATAAAGCTTAGTATTAAACTGTAGCTTCTTCTCTTTGTTCCTCTTCGAATAATTGATGTCTTCTTTCAATTTCTTCTTTATCTTTCTTAGGCATAGTATCCACTAATACTGGAGTAGCTAAGAATAAAGAGGAATAAGTTCCAACCACAATTCCGATTAACATAGCAAAGATAAATCCTCTGATCGAATCTCCACCGAAAATAAACATAATCAATAATACCATAATTAAGGTTACAGAAGTGTTTATTGTACGTGATAAAGTAGTATTTACAGAGTCATTTACAATCTTATTGAAGTTACCAATTGTATTTCCAGCTATGTACTCACGTACACGGTCAAATACAATTACTGTATCGTTCATCGAGTAACCAATTACTGTTAAGATAGCAGCAATAAAATGTTGATCGATTTCCATATGCCATGGCATAAATTTATAAGTCAACGAGTAAACTCCTAATACGAAGATAACATCGTGAGCAACCGATACAATAGCACCTAAAGAATATTGCCATTTACGGAAAGAGATAATCAAGTAAACAAAAATAGCAGCCATAGAACCTAAAACAGCCCAGATAGCATTTTGCTTAACGTCTTTCGCCATAGAAGGTCCAATTTTTGAAGCTTGTATAATTCCTACATTTGCACCATCGGTTGGACTTACAAACTCCTCATAAGTTAAGTCTGTATTGTAATAAGGCTTTAAAGATTCATACAAAAGTTGGTTAACTTCTAAATCAACATCTGCACCTTCTTCTTCTACTTTATACTTAGTTGTAATCTTTAATTGTTCTTTGTTTCCAAAAACTTTAGCCTCTACGCTAACACCAAAAGCATCTCCTAGAGTACTACTTACTTCATTAGCAACAACTTCCTTGTCAAATTTCACTTGGAAAGTACGACCACCTACGAAATCTGTACCTTGGTCAAAACCATTGGTAAAGAAAGAAAGAAAAGATACAATAACAATTACAGCAGAAAGTCCGTAAGTGTATTTTTTAACTTTTAAGAAGTCGAAGTGGAAATTAGTAAACCAGTTCTTTGTAATAGAAGTACAAAAAGCAAGAGTTCTTCCTTTTAATACATCTCTATCCATAAAGATTCTAGCAATAAAAATAGAAGTAAATAAAGAAGTTGCAATACCTATAAGTAAAGTTGTTGCGAAACCTTTAATTGGTCCTGAACCAAATGCAAATAGAATTACTCCAGTAAGAATATGAGTTACGTTAGCATCAACAATAGGACGCATTGCTCCAGTCCAACTATAAGACTCCTTAACAGTATCTGCTAAGCTCATTCCTTTTCGCAAACACTCTTTAGCTCTTTCTGAAATAATAATGTTAGCATCCACAGCTGTGCCCATTGTAAGAACAATACCAGCAATTCCAGGAAGAGTTAATACAGCTCCTAAACTAGCTAATATTCCAAACATGAATAAAAGGTTAGCTAATAATGCAATATTTGCATACCATCCTGCTCTACCGTAATAGAAAGCCATCCATGCACCTACAATGATTAAACCTGCAACAGCTGATAACATTCCAGCATCAATTGCTTGTTGTCCTAAAGAAGGACCAACGATTTCTGATTGTACAATATCTGCACCTGCTGGTAATTTACCTGCGCGTAAAATATTGGCTAAATCCTTTGCTTCAGATAAAGTAAAATCTCCAGAAATAGAAGATCTACCACCTGAGATAGGACCTGAAGTAACTCCTGGAGCAGAATAAACTACATTATCCAAAACAATAGCAATGTTTGATTTATCTCTAAAGGCTTTACCTGTTAGTTCTTCCCATATCTTAGCTCCTTTAGCATTCATTTGCATACTAACGTTTGGATTGCTGTACTGGTCAAACTCTTCATGAGCACCAGTAACTACACTTCCACTTAAAGGTGGAACTCCCTCACGGTTAGTTTTTAATGCATATAACTCAACAATTCCAGCTGCATTTGCTTTGGGTTTCCCCCATACAAATCTTGTGTATTTTAAGTTCGCTGGTAATAAAGCCTTAACGTCTGCTCTTTTAAAATAAGCATTTATCTTAACAGTATCTTTTGCATTAAAGTAAGCTAACACAGAACTCTCTGGGTGCCCTGTACCAACCATTAAGTCGAATAATGGTCCATTGCTTACTGCTTCTTGAGCCAAAGAATCTGCTGAAGCACCTAATAATGCATCAATTTCAGAAACTTCTTGTTCTTGAGAAACTACTTCTTCCTCTAAAACTACAGGCTCTTCTTGAATAGTTTTTAAATATTGATTAACTGTCTCAATATAATTACCTACCTCTTGCAGCTTATAAGTTTCCCAGAATTCTAACTGAGCAGTACTTTGAAGTAAATTTTTAATACGATCTACATCCTTTGCTCCAGGTAATTCTACTAAGATACGTCCTGATTCACCAAGCATTTGGATATTAGGTTGACTTACACCAAACTTATCGATACGCTCACGGAAAACTCTATAAGCACTTTCGATAGATTCCTTTACTTTAACATTTAAGATAGATTTAACTTGACTATCTGACATGCCAACAGTGATTTCACTTAAGTTTCTATTAGCAAAGATATCTCCAGATGCCAATTTAACTTTTCCTTGAGAAGCTTTCTCAAATGCTGTATAAAAAGCATCTAAATAAGTTTGATTTCCTTGTCGCATTGTTTCTGCTTCATTCAAAGCTTCAACAAACACAGGGTTTTTTGAATTGTTTGCCAACCCTTTAAGGATATCTTTAATTGAAATTTGTAGGGTAACGTTTATTCCCCCTTCTAAGTCCAAACCTTTATTGATTTGCTTGGCTCTAACTTGATTAAAGGTTTCCCCTAAAAACACCTTTTTCGAACCAATAGAGTCTAAATACTGTAATTCTTTAAAAGAATCACCATTGGCATAAGCCTTTGCTTTATCCTCATAATGGCTAGCGACAAAGGTAAAAGATAGCTGGTAAATACTTACCAGAGCAAATATGATCGCAAAAAATTTAACGAGTCCTTTATTCTGCATTATTACTAAAAATTAATTATTTACTATTTTAAAAACGAGCAAATATAAAATATGCACAAGTATTAACCAATATTTTACTTAAGAATATCCGCTTTTTTCTGTACATATCTTATATTTTCTTTAACAATCCGTTTTTTTATGACAAAAAGTTATCCAACTCTTTATTAGTTTGACTTACCATTTGTGCACTTTGTTCAAATTTTTGCTTTTCTTGTTGATTTAACTTTAGTTCTAGAATACCTTCTATACCATTCTTACCTAATATACAAGGAACTCCTATATATAAACCATTTTGACCATATTCCCCTTCTAAAAAAGTAGAACATGGTACTAATTTTTTTCTATCATGTAAAATACTATCCACCATATAAGCCACGGATGCCCCTGGTGCATACCAGGCTGAGGTTCCCAAAAGTTTTGTTAGTGTTGCACCACCAACCATAGTTTGTTGTACAATTTGCTCTTGCTCTTCTTGGCTTAAAAATTCACTAACAGCTATACCTTTATAAGTTGCTAAACGAATAAGAGGAATCATAGTAGTATCCCCATGTCCACCAATCACCATAGCATGAATATCGGCCATAGGCTTTTTCATAGCTTGACTTAAGAAATAGGTAAAACGAGATGAATCCAAAGCTCCACCCATTCCTATTACGCGTCTTTTATCTAAACCACTTATCTTTAAAGCAGCCAAAGCCATCGTATCTAAAGGATTGGTTACAATAATAAAAATTGCATTTGGAGAGAATTTTAATGCATTTTCGATAACGCTTTTAACAATTGCAGTATTAGTTCCAATTAGCTCCTCTCTTGTCATTCCTGGTTTACGTGGAATACCTGAGGTAATAACCACGATATCGCTGTCTTTAGTAGGTTGATAATCATGGGTAGAACCACTAATTACCGTGTCAAACCCAGAAGTAGCAGCGCATTGCATTAAATCCATGGCTTTCCCTTCAGCTAACCCAGCTTTGATATCAACAATCACAACTTCTGAGGCGATTTGCTGGTTGGCAATAATCTGGGCACAACTTGCCCCAACGTTACCAGCTCCAATAATAGATACTTTCATAGTTATTATAATTTTATGGTTAATAAAAAAGGTCAATACATAAAATGTGTTGACCTTTGTAATAGCTTTTAATATTTTTTAGACATCGATCTTCGCATAAGTAGCATTTTGCTCGATGAATTCACGACGTGGCGGTACTTCATCCCCCATTAGCATCGAGAATACGCGATCTGCTTCTTGAAGACTGTCAATAGTAACTCTTCTTAAAATACGGTGCTCCGGATTCATTGTTGTCTCCCATAACTGCTCCGCATTCATTTCTCCAAGACCTTTGTATCGTTGTACAGATGTACCACTTCCCATTTGATCTACTAGTTCTTGACGCTCTTCATCACTCCAGGCATATTCTTTCCTCTGTCCTTTCTTTACCATATATAAAGGTGGTGTAGCAATATAAACATAACCATTTTCAATCAAACCACGCATATAACGGAAGAAAAATGTTAGAATTAAAGTTGCAATGTGGCTACCATCTACATCGGCATCACACATGATTACAACTTTATGGTAACGCAACTTTTCTAAATTCAATGCTTTACTATCTTCTTCAGTACCAATAGTAACTCCTAAAGCAGTAAAAATATTTTTAATTTCTTCACTTTCAAAAACTTTATGTCCCATAGCTTTCTCTACGTTAAGAATCTTACCTCTTAAAGGAAGAATAGCTTGGAACTGGCGATCACGACCTTGTTTAGCTGTTCCACCTGCGGAATCCCCCTCGACAAGGAAAACTTCACATTTAGCTGGATCTTGCTCTGAACAATCAGATAATTTACCAGGTAAACCACCACCAGTCATAACTGTTTTTCTCTGCACCATTTCTCTAGCTTTTTTAGCTGCATGTCTAGCCTGAGCTGCTAAAATAACTTTTTGAACAATAATCTTGGCATCATTTGGATGTTCTTCCAAATAATTTTCCAACATCTCAGCTACAGCTTGACTCACTGGAGAAACTACCTCTCTGTTTCCTAATTTAGTCTTAGTTTGTCCTTCAAATTGAGGCTCCATAACCTTAACTGAAATAATAGCAGTTAATCCTTCGCGGAAATCATCTCCAGTAATTTCGAACTTTAACTTCTCTAATAAACCTGAAGAATCCGCGTATTTTTTCAAGGTACGAGTTAATCCCATTCTAAAACCTTGTAAATGCGTACCTCCTTCATGTGTATTAATATTATTCACATAAGAATAGATATTCTCTGAATACGTATCGTTATAAATTAAAGCAACCTCCACAGGTATTTCTCCTTTGTCTGATTCCATTGAAATTACGTGCTCAATAATTGGAGTACGGTTTCCGTCTAAGAACTTAATAAATTCTTTTAGACCTTCTTCAGAAAAGAATGTCTCATTTTTATATTCTCCGTCTTTATTTGTTTCCCTCTTATCGATAAGAGTAATTTTCAACCCTTTATTAAGGAAAGCTAATTCTCTTAAACGACCTGCTAAGGTATCATATGAATATACTAACTCACTGGTAAAAATAGTAGAATCTGGTTTAAAAGTAACGATTGTCCCTTTTGAAGTAGTCTCTCCTACTACTTTAACTGGATGTAAAGCTTTTCCACAAGAGTACTCTTGTTGGTAAACTTTACCGTCGCGGTGAACTGTTGCTACAAGCAACTCAGATAAAGCGTTCACACAAGAAACTCCAACTCCGTGAAGTCCACCAGATACTTTATAAGAATCTTTATCAAACTTACCACCTGCTCCAATTTTGGTCATTACAACCTCTAGGGCAGAAACTCCTTCTTTTTTATGAATATCTACTGGAATTCCTCGTCCATTATCCTCAACTGTGATAGAATTGTCTTCATTGATAATAACTTTGATAGTATCACAATACCCAGCAAGAGCCTCATCAATAGAGTTATCAACCACTTCATAAACTAAATGGTGAAGTCCCCTTACTCCTACATCTCCAATATACATGGAAGGACGCATCCTTACATGCTCCATTCCCTCTAGGGCTTGTATGCTATCTGCCGAATAATTATTCATATTTGTATCCTCGCTCATAATATTTTTGTAAAATAAGTAACGTACAAATATAAACAATTTCAAAGACTATATCAAACCAGCAGAGGCTTTAATACACACAAAAACCAAAAAAAAGCTAATAAAAAAGCGTAAAGATTTTTGTCTTTACGCTTTTGGTTTTTATTTCAAGTCCATTATTATTCTAAATAGTTCACTTTAAATTCACAGTTATTAAATACAAAGGAGTCATTTACTTTTCTACCTACTAATTGCTTAGCTATAGGAGCATCCATTGAAATTGCTAAAATTGATTCTTGATCAAAGCTTATTTTTGGTAATGCTGCCGAAAGGAATAAGTATACTGTATTTAACTGAACAACGCTACCAAACTCTACTTGATCAGATACCTTCTTTGCGTCAATTTTCTGGATAATATCGCGGATTGCAATATTTTCCCGGATTTTCTTACTTAAATTTTCTTGTTCGATATGCATCATCGACAAAGCTGTTTCATGCTTATCTCCGGCAGAACTCTTAGCATCATTTTGAGCATCTAATGCTAGGTCCTCGATTATTCCTTGAAAAGCCATGATTTTTTCATTCAATCGTTCAAGACAAATCTTTTTAAGGTTTTCCTTTAAAGTCATGTTTTGTTTGTTGTTTGTTGTTTGTTGTTTGTTTGAATTCACAAAAGTAATCCTTATTTCATTTAAATAATCACAAAAGTTAGATTTAACTATTAAAAAGAAGTGCTAATTGCGTAAACAAATTATCTTATTGTACTAATTATCTAAAGTCAAATTTGTAAATAGCTCCTAACGAACCTTGAAGCCCCTGTACTTTATAATTTACAAACCTTTCGTATTTGTTATTTAGTAAATTATTTCCAGTTACAAATATAGTCCAATTCATCGTTGGGCGATACCCCACTTTAATGTTTAAATCAACATACCCATCTAGCTTAGAAACAAAATTGCTTTGCTCTTGAGTGATAGAATTAAAAAATGCAAAGCGATCAAAACGCTCTCCTGCATAAAATAATTCCATTGTAGCAAACCAACCTTGATCAAATTCTAAATTTACATCAGCTCCGGCTTTAAAACGCGGTAAATTCCAAGGTTTTAATTGATCCGTTTTATAGTGATTGTATTGAGCATTAACCCCTATAGATACCTGACTTTCAAATTCATATCTTAACTCACCAAATAAATTTAATGTCTTAAGATTTTGATACTCTACCTCAAAGGAATTCCCATAGCTATAAGATGGAGTTTGATCTGAACTACTCATAGGGAATACTCCACTAACAAAGGTAGCAAAATCACTTTGATTCTTATAAGATCCTTTCACATTGAAAGAAATATTATTGTCTAATTTCCCTCTTAACCCAAGGTATAAATCATACTTTTCACTTGTCGGAGCAATTTGCAAGTTTGGAGACACAAAAGGATTTAATGTAACAAAGTCTTTAAAAGAATTTTGTTTTAACCCTCCTTCTATTCCTGCATAAGCTACTAAAATATCATTCACTAAATTGTAAGTGGCTCTAATTTGAGGATATACAAAGAATTTATTATCGCTACCTGAGTTTATTTTACCATCGTTATAGAAAATTCCAAGTCCTAAATCCACAGAATATGTCTCATCGCTAAAACTAATACTTGGCTGTAACCCTAAATTAAGATTTTTATATTCTATGTCTTGCCCTATACCTGGACTAACAAATAAGTCTTTATATTGAGTAGATACATAATCTACAACTAATCCAACCTTTAAATCACTAACATAGCCAATTCTAGTTTTAATATTTGGGCGAATAGTAAATCTATTCTCTGTGGTTTTGTAATCATCCCAAAAACGATCATAACCTACTTCTAAAGAGGTAAAAGGTAAATTTCTGAAATCAAAATTAGCCCTTACATAAATATCCTTATATTTTTGTTTGGGATCAATATTATTAAGCATCGCATCGGAAAAATCAACGCGATCCGTGGCAAGTCCATACCAATTAGCAGTCTGCATACTTCCTCCTAATTCAGCTCTCCATCCAAGATTTTTTTTATCTCCAAGGTAAAAAGCAGCAAATTCCGTCTTAGCAAAATTATTATCTAGTAGTTCCTTTTTTAAGCCCTTTCCAGATTTATGTTTAGCAAATAAAGCAATAGAAGAAAACTTATCTAACTTCTCACTTAAAAACACTTCTGCATTTATATTAGAATAGTTTCCAAAAGATGCTAATGCGTAATTAGAAAAAGGTTTTAATCTAGGGGCATCCTCCACTTGTGCTACCTCTCCTTTTTCAGGAACAAAAGTTGAAGCCACTGGGAAAGAAGTAATAGTATATTCTATCTCCTTTTTCACTAACTGTTCCTGTGAGTCCATAGAAGGAGTTTCTTTTACCTTAAAAGCATCATTTATAACTGCTTCGTAACCCCTAACAACTGTTACTTCTTCTGTACCTAAATCTGGTGTTGGTTTTTTATCTTGAGCAAAACCATAACCACTTACTAAAAATGCTGTTAAAGCTATATATATATTTTTATTTTTCATTTCTATCATTTTTTTAGTACTTATTGAACTACCGATGAATTTCGCTTTGCTTCTTCAGCATTTATAGCCTCCAATTCTTTTTTGGCCTCAAATACAACATCTTTATATTGAGAAAAGTTCTTAATAACACTATCTAATATGTAAGTAGCTTGATAACTATCATTTAAAGCATAAAAGTTTTTAGCCATTAAAACCAAACCTTTAGCGCCATAGTAAGAATAACCTGAATAGTCTTTAGCAAGAGTTTGCACACTTTGGTTAGACAATTCATATTGGCCTTGCTCATTTTGGAAATAAGCTTGGTAGTATAATGCTTCAGCCGCTACTTCACCCGTAGCAGAAACCAATACTTGCTTATACCCTTGAGCAGCTTTTTGTTTATCACCAGTAGCAAAAGCAGTACGAGCTACAATTAACTGAGCATCACTTTTTACACGTTTGTCTAAATTAGGCTTATCCAATACTTTTTGAGCGTATTCTAAAGCTTTTTGATAATCCTTCTCTTGGTAGTAAAGCTTCATTAAGTTTGACATTGCAAAAAGCTGATTTTGGTTTTGAGATGCCTCTGCCTCTAATTGAAGTAAAACTTGTTTAGCTTGACTATCTTTCTTTTCTTTAAGATACATCTCTGCTAAACGAGACAAACTTATTTCACTATATTGGGTTTTACCAAAAGAAACAACATTATTATAATACACTTGTGCCTTACTTAGATCTTGGTTGGCAAAGTAAAGTTGAGCTAAATTAAAGTTAGCCGCTAAAGCATTTTTACCGTTTGGAAATTCTCTTAAGTACTGCTCATATCCTTTAATAGCTTCAGAACTATTATTTAAAATATATTGTCTATCGGCTGAATCAAAAGAGTCTCTTTCAATCTCCGAGTCAGACACCTCTATAAAAGATAAACCTTTAACCCACTGAGCGTATTGATCTACCTGTCCTTTGTCCATATAGATCAAACGAGCATTTTGAACTGCTTCAACTGCCTCTGGGGAATTCGGAGAATCCGTTACGACATCTTTAAACTTGGCTAAAGCCTTTTCACTTTGATTGGTATTATAAAAGATAAGTCCTTGACGTAATATTGCTCTTGTTTTTCTTGTAGAATTAGGATAATTTATAATTAAACTTTCAAAAGCTATAACTGCTTCATTATTTTGCTTTAAAAGCTCATAGGTAACCCCTAACTCATATTGTGCTTGATCTGCTAAACTAGAATTTGGATAATCTTGTACGAAAAGGCCAAGTTCTTGTAATTTCTGATTCTGTCTATCCACAAAGCCATAAGACAATGCTTTTTGAAATTTTGCATAAGCAACATCTCCATGGTTAGCATTTATAATCACATTATAAGCATCCATGGCAGGCCAATATTTCCCTAAAACAAAATTCGCATCTCCAATACGAAGATAACTATCGTACTTTCTATCAGAATTAATTCCAGGAGTGTTTACATAAGAGGTAAACGCCTCTAAGGCTTGAGGATAGTTTTTAAGCTTAAACAAAGCATAACCAATATTATAATCAATATTGCTGTATTCAGGAGTCACTCTAGAACCACTGGCATCTTTGAATTCTATAAAATTATTTAAGGCATCTTTATACTTTCCTAAAGAAGATTGAGCTTCTGCCTTCCAATACAAAGCTCTAGCACTTAATTCTAGATCTTGTTTTTCGGAAAGAGATTTATTAAACATTACAATAGCTTGATCGTATTGTCCTTCATTATACAGCTCAAGTCCTCTGTAAAAAGCTACCTTTTGATATACTAAAGCATTACCTATGGATTTATTCTGCTCTAATAAACGCAGTGCATCTTTATAGTTTTTAGAAGTAATATAAGAATCAATAAGAAGTCCTTCTAACTCCTCTCTGTGTGGAGAGTTAGGGTACTTCTCAATAAAAGCCATTAAAACACTAGGAGCACTCTCAAAGGCGTTTCCAATTTCATAACTAAGCTTGGCGTAGTTCAAAAACGCATCCTGCTGTATAGAAGCATCAAAACGCATTTCCGAAGCATTTTTAAAAGCATTTAAAGCTTGGATTTTTTTCCCAGTATGTAAGTAACTTTCTCCTAAGTGATAATAGGCGTTTTGCGCAATACTATTATTGCCTTGAATTATTTTATTGAATTGTTCTATAGCTTTATCATACTCACCTTGTTTATAATACGTATATCCTAATTGATAAAAATCGGTATTATTCCACTTCCCTTCTTTTCCCTGGTACTCTTGCAAGTAAACAAGTGCCTTGTCATATTGCTCCAAATTAAAGTAACTTTCCCCTACGATTTTGGAAAGTTCTGAACGCTCAGAGGCTTCACTAGCTTTATCTAATTGTGTTAAACCTTCGGTTAATGAATTTTCAAAATTTCCACTTTTGAAGTTCATATCTGCTTTATAATACCCCATTTTATCTTGATAGGAAGAAGTGTGGTCAATTTTTTCAAAATGCTTCTTAGCATCTTCATAATTATTATTTGCATAAGCCATATAACCTAAATAATAGGTAGCTTGATCTCCCCATTGACTCTCTGGTCTAACTTTTAATAATGTTTTTCTAGCTTCTTTAGGATTTTTCACATAAAAAAAACTATAGCCTTTTTGAAACAAAAAACGGTCCTGCTTACTATGCTCTAAAATGGTAACGCTTCTTACTTTACCAGCGTATTGTAAAGCCTTTGCATATTCACCTTTAGAAAAATAATAATCCGTCACATCCACATAGGCTTGATTTTGCTTAGCACTTGTGGGGTAATTTTTAACGAATTCATCTATTTTTCTTTCTGCTCCTACTTGATCTAAGCGGATAGCACAATTAGCTATATAATATGCACAATCAGCTTGTACTTCAGTATAGTTGGCGGAAGAGGAGTTTTTCACTTTCTCAAATAATAGTTGAGCAGCTAAGTATTGCTCCTCATCATATAAGGCTACTGCGTGATTAAAATCTGCTAAACCATTGGTGTAAATCGCTGACTGTTGCGCCGTAGCTGTTAGGCCAGTCAACCCCAAAGCCAAATAAGCTAATCTATTAATTTTACGCATTTTATTTTTATTTATTTATTTGTAAATATATCATTTTATACCATTGAAAAAAGCAATCACTGGTGTTTTTAATAGTCCCAAAATCCGCTTTAACATTATTTTTAACAAAAAAAGTTAAAGCTCTACAAATAAACATGTATCCAATGTAAAATAATGGGAGCTAAAAAAGCCGTAATAATACCATTAAAAATCATGCCAACACTTGCAAAAGCTCCATATTTATCACTTATTTGCAATGCACGCATGGTTCCCATAGCAGCTGCAGAACTCCCCATAGCAAGTCCTTGTGAGACAGGATTAGTAATTCTAGCAAGATTTAAAAATCGAAAACCCACCATGCTCCCTACTATTCCAGTTAACATAACTGCTGAGGCAGTAACCGAAGGAATCCCTCCTATACTCTTAGACACTTCTAAAGCTATAGGGGTACTAATACTACTTGGAGCTAAAGATAAGATAATCTCTTTTTCCGCTCCTAATAATTTTGCGAATAATACAATGGCTAATACTCCGAAAATACTTGCTACAAATTGACTAGTTAAAATAGGAACTATTTGGTTTTTAATTTTTCCCCAGTTTGCATATAAAGGAACCGCTAAAGCCACAATAGAAGGCTG
Source organism: Myroides sp. LJL115 (assembly GCF_054871665.1). NCBI lineage: Bacteria > Pseudomonadati > Bacteroidota > Flavobacteriia > Flavobacteriales > Flavobacteriaceae > Myroides > Myroides sp. LJL115. The sequence continues at coordinate 12,539 of NZ_JBTXLS010000033.1, forward strand.
CAAGAAGAAATCTATATACTTTCCTGCTTGGTTATACTTTTCATAAGGTATGTCTAGTACCAATAAATACCCTATTAACACAAAAATACTAAATATAATAGGATTGAATATCATGTACTTATACTTACTAGACAAGGATATTGCAAGAGCATAGACACTCAAGGTTAAAAACAAGATAAACTCGGCACTTTCAAAATAAATCATTTTTTCTTTCTTAAAATTTGATGGGTTAATCCAGTAGTAAACATTACTACAGCAGTACTTCCAACTGTAGTTAAAAGGATAGGAATAATAGAATCGCTAATTAGATCAAAATAATTGAGCATAGCCACACAAGGTGGAACGAAAAACAGTCCCATATTTTGAAGCAAAAAACTACTTAATTGCTCAATATCCTTAACCTTAACCCATTGCAACTTCAATAAAGTCCACAATAAAAGCAATCCAATTATACTTGAAGGTAGTTTAATTGGAAGTACTTTAATAACAAATTCACCAAAGGCGATACACCCTGCTATAATAACAAGTTGTTTAATAATATTCATAGCTGTAAAAAAATTTGTGCAAAGCTAACAAACTAGTATAACTTTTAACACTTTCAACCCACATAAATACTATTCTAAAATCACCAAAACCCCTTATTTAACTGGCCCTTAGAGCTATGGAGTTAAACAAAAAAAAACTACATATCACTTTATTAGCTATTTGATAACATTTAGGTAAACTCCCATGTGAAAAAGTACCCTATTTTTGTATTGTAAACGTAAAACACCTGGTATGAAATAATTAAAAGGAATAATAAATTGGTTAGTTAGAACATCAAAGGCAGTCTTTCTTCAAGGCTGCCTTTGATGATTTTATAACTTAAACTAAAACGTCCCCTTTCACCACATTATAAGGACTTATTACCCAAACAAAAAAAGCTTAACAGCAAATAACGAATACCTTTACTCCTTTTTTTGTAATCATATATTTAAGCACTAGCAATAAAAACATTATTGCTTTAAATAAAACATTATCTTAGTTCACTTTTTAAAACCTACACAAATCCCTTTCTTTTAAAACCAAGTGACCTAAAAATGATAGCTTTCAAAAACAACGTTTTACTCCTTCTCTGCTTTTTTATTTTCCATTCTAGTAGTGCCCAAGAAAAGGATAGTTTATCCCAACAGATTTCTGTTCCCAAAAAAATTGTGACCTATACAACAGACCACTTTACTAGACTACGTCCTTTGAATATTGACTATACCTTCAACGGACCGTATAATTATAAATATAAAGGTGCACATTCAAGTGAAAGCCAAAATAGAGTTAATCATTTTGAACACTTAAGGATTAGTGCTAATATGCGATTTTTTGCTAAAAACAGATGGATTATCGGATCATCCATAGGATACTCTAATGTACGCTTTGATGGAAATATTACCAATCCTATCAGCCAAGAAAACCTTACCCATATTAAAACCTATCATGAGATTTTATTTTCTTTCAATACTCTATACACCACTACTATTTGGGGTAAAAGAGCTATTTTCTCAGGTAGTTTAAGATTAGATAGTAGCATCAAGAATTTCGAAAGATTAAAAGGTTTACTCTCTAGTATACTGATAATTAAAAGCGATCAAAAAACTAATTTCAGTATAGGAGTATTATTCAATATAGACCCTAAAGTGCAGTTGCCTGTACTACCGATAATTGCATACCAGAACCAATTAGGTAGAAACTATTTATTAGACATTACCCTACCTAGTGGTATGCATCTAAGAAAAACCTTTGGCAGTAGCTCAAGACTATCAATTGGAACAGATCTAGAACAAGTAAACTTTTATTTGTTTGATGCATTCAAGGAAAACCAGACCTATATCTATCGTCAGATCGACATAAACTCGGGACTAAAATATGAAAAAGCATTTGGGGACTTAATTCTTACTGCGAAAACAGGAGTTAAAAGCACCTATAAAGCAGAGCTATTTGAGAAAGGTAAAAAATTCTCCAATCCATTATTAGAATTAAAGCCATCTACTCGTTTTTTCGTAACTTTAGGCGTATCCATAAACCCTTTTACTCTCTTGGGTAAGAAAAATTAAGACCAAATGACTTAAGTAAGGTAAAACAATAGTTTCTAAGCTTATATTTATTTGGCTTTATTATGGTAAAATAATTAAACTTAGTACATTTACCCAAAATTTCACATTCATATTTATGTCTAAAACAGTATTGTCATTACAAGGAGTCGATATTTATCAAAATAAAAACAAGATTCTTTCCAATGTTAATTTAAATGTTGACAAAGGAGAGTTTATTTATATCATTGGTAAAACAGGGGCAGGTAAAAGTAGTTTTATGAAAACACTTTACGCTGACCTACCTTTAGACCATGGATACGGTAGTATTGTAGACTATGATTTGAAAACTTTAAAACAAAGAGACATACCATATTTAAGACGCTCGTTAGGGATCGTATTCCAAGACTTTAAGCTTCTTCCTGACCGAACCATATACGGTAATCTTCATTTTGCTTTAAAAGCAACTGGGTGGAGTGAATCGCAAGCAATCGATCGAAAAATTGAAGAAGTATTAAAAGCGGTTGGCATGTTAGAACATATTCAAAAAATGCCACATCAACTATCCGGTGGAGAACAACAACGCGTTGCAATTGCAAGAGCTCTGTTAAATGATCCAGATTTAATCCTTGCTGATGAGCCTACAGGTAACCTTGACCCTCAAACAAGCGCAGAGGTAATGGAGCTGTTAAGAAGTATAAATCAAAGTGGGAAAACCATTTTAATGGTTACCCATGATTACGCCTTATTATTAAAATATCCTGCTAAAACTCTAAAATGCGAAGACGGAAGTTTATTTGAAGTAATTTACAAAACTACCTAAACATAAACTCACCTTATCTTTAGAAATACATTAAAAGTAACCTAGAGTGTAAAGGTTAAAAACAGTCTACTCCATCTTTGCTTAGAAAGCAAGAGAACAGAGATAGCAAAACTCTACTAGGCACTTAATTAACTAAAAAACATTAATATATAACCCAATAACACATATAAAAAACCTTATATGCTGACATTTATTACCAATAGAGAAAAAATTTAATAAAAAAACAGCTCCTGCCTTAAGCAATGTTGTTATTCTCTAGTATTTTCAGTATATTTGCCTTTTATTTTTGAAATTAATTATGATTAAAATTACATTACCAGACGGTTCAGTGAAAGAGTTTGCCTCAGGGGTGACTGCTTTCGATGTTGCAAAAAGTATAAGCGAAGGCTTAGCTAGAAACGTTATTTCTGCAAGCTTTAACGGCACCACCATCGAAACCACCACCGAGTTGACCCAAGATGGTAGTCTAGTTTTATATACTTGGAATGATACCCAAGGAAAGCAAGCTTTTTGGCACTCTACATCTCACGTAATGGCGCAAGCTTTACAAGAGCTATACCCTGGAGTTATCTTAACAATTGGTCCTTCAATTGAAAGCGGATTCTATTATGATGTGGACTTCCAAGATCACAAGATAACAGATGCTGACTTCAAGCAAATTGAAGCTAAGGTACTTGAGATTGCTAAACAAAAGCATGATTTCAAAATGCGTTCTACTTCAAAAGCAGATGCATTAGCATATTACCAAGAACAAAACAACCCATACAAGGTAGAATTAATAGAGAACCTAGAAGATGGAACAATCACATTTTGTGATCATTCTACTTTTACGGATCTATGTAGAGGTGGACATATTCCAAATACAGGAATTATCAAAGCTTTCAAAGTTTTATCTGTAGCTGGAGCATATTGGAGAGGAAACGAGAAAAATAAACAATTAACACGTGTATATGGTATCTCCTTCCCTAAACAAAAGGATTTAACGGAATATCTTGCTCTTTTAGAAGAAGCTAAGAAAAGAGATCACCGTAAATTAGGTAAAGAATTAGAATTATTCACTTTCTCTCAAAAAGTAGGGCAAGGTTTACCTTTATGGTTACCTAAAGGTGCTGCCTTAAGAGAAAGACTAGAACAATTCTTAAGAAAAGCACAGAAAAAAGCAGGTTACGAGCAAGTAGTGACTCCACATATTGGACAAAAAGAACTATATGTAACTTCTGGACACTATGCAAAATATGGAGAAGATAGTTTCCAACCTATCCATACACCAGTGGAAGGCGAAGAGTTTTTATTAAAACCGATGAACTGCCCTCATCACTGTGAGATTTATAATGCTAAACCATGGTCTTACAAAGATCTTCCTAAGCGTTTTGCTGAATTTGGAACAGTATACCGTTACGAGCAATCCGGAGAACTTCATGGATTAACAAGAGTTAGAGGATTTACTCAAGATGACGCACATATTTTCTGTACTCCAGAACAATTAGACGAAGAATTCAAAAAAGTAATTGACCTTGTATTATATGTATTTGGATCTCTTGGATTTGAGAACTTTACTGCTCAAGTTTCTGTAAGAGATTTAGATAATCCAGATAAGTACATTGGATCGGTTGAAAACTGGGAAAAGGCAGAACAAGCCATCATCAATGCAGCTAAAGACAAAGGTTTAAATTATGTAGTTGAAAGTGGTGAAGCTGCTTTTTACGGACCTAAATTAGACTTTATGGTAAAAGATGCTTTAGGAAGAAGTTGGCAACTTGGAACAATTCAAGTGGACTACAACTTACCGGAGCGTTTTGACCTAACTTACAAAGGATCGGATAATGAATTACACCGTCCAGTGATGATTCACCGTGCTCCTTTTGGTTCAATGGAGAGATTTATCGCCATTTTACTAGAGCATACAGCAGGTAATTTTCCACTTTGGTTAGTACCAGAACAGGCTATTATCCTGTCTTTAAGTGAGAAATACGAAAAATATGCGAAAAAAGTTTTAGATTTGCTAGAAAATCACGAAATTCGCACCCTGGTAGATAACCGTAATGAAACTATCGGTAAGAAAATTAGAGAAGCAGAGGTACAAAAATTCCCTTACATGTTGATTGTAGGTGAAGAAGAAGAAAAAAATGGTACCATTTCTGTAAGGAAACACGGAGACTCCGGAAAATCTAACCAAACAATGAAGGTAGAGGAGTTTGTTGCTTTAGTACAAGAACAAGTGAAGGCCTCTATCAAACAGTTTGGAGAATAAAATATAATGTATAACGCTTGGTAAGACAAGCAAAAACTTTTAAAGCCATAGCAGTAAGACAAAACAGAGGTTATAGACCTCGCGAAGAAAAAAAAGATGCGCATAGAATTAACAATGCCATCCGCGTTCCTGAAGTTCGACTTGTTGGAGACAATGTTGAACTTGGTGTATACAAATTAGCAGACGCAATGCGTATTGCTGAACAGTTAGAATTGGACTTGGTGGAGATTTCGCCAAATGCTGAACCACCTGTTTGTAAAGTAATTGATTATAAAAAATTCCTTTACGAGCAAAAGAAGCGTGAAAAAATGCTAAAGGCTAAGTCAACTCAAATCACTGTTAAAGAGATTCGTTTTGGTCCTCAAACTGATGAGCACGACTATGAGTTCAAAAAGAAAAATGCTGAGAAATTCTTAAAAGAAGGTTCTAAATTAAAAGCATTCGTTTTCTTCAAAGGTCGTTCTATCATTTATAAAGATCAAGGTCAAATTTTATTATTAAGACTAGCACAGGATCTTGAAGAGTACGGTAAAGTTGAATCTATGCCTGTATTAGAAGGAAAGCGTATGACTATGTTTATCGCACCTAAAAAGAAAAAAGTATAATTCTAACTAAGAATTAAAAAAATAGTTAAGTAAGATAATCATTAATACCTAGGAAAGAAATGCCTAAAATGAAAACTAAATCTAGCGCTAAGAAACGTTTCAAACTAACTGGCTCTGGAAAAATCAAAAGAAAACACGCTTTTAAAAGTCACATTTTGACTAAAAAATCTAAAAAGCGTAAATTAGCTTTAACTCACACTGGATTAGTGTCTAAAGCAGATACAGCAAGTATCAAAGATCAATTAAGATTAATCTAATCCTTAATTGGAATTCGGTTAAAACAATTTAATAACCCTGGAGTGTGGCAAACTTAGAATTTAGCAAGTGTTATATTTAACCGCCCACTACAAAAACACATTTTAAAGAAATGGCAAGATCAGTAAATGCAGTAGCTTCAAGAGCAAGAAGAAAAAGAATTTTGAAGCAAGCCAAAGGTTACTTTGGAAGACGTAAAAACGTTTATACAGTAGCTAAAAACGCGGTAGAAAAAGCAATGGTATATGCTTACCGTGACAGAAAACAAAAGAAAAGAAACTTCCGTTCATTATGGATCATGCGTATTAACGCAGGAGCTAGACAACACGGACTTAGCTATTCTCAGTTCATGGGGAAAATTAAAGCTAACAACATCGAATTGAACCGTAAAGTTCTTGCAGATTTAGCTATGAATCACCCAGCAGCTTTTGCAGCTATCGTGAATAAAGTAAAATAATAAACGTTTGTCAAATCTGATTTATCTTACTTAATATATAAAAGCCCTTCATTTTACAATGAAGGGCTTTTTTATATTATTTATAAAAAATTAATGAATTTAAACCTAGCCCGATTATTTAATAAACGGTAAAGTTATTCCGCAAGTAAACCCTAGGTCAGAACGCATTTCACTAGGCCCAAATACAGTAACTCTAGGTCCTATTAGAATTTGTATCTTTTGTTCTCCTATACTTGTAATTCCACTTACACTAGCTTGCATAATCATACTACTTCTATCATGTCTCCAATCTTGGCTATATTCTGCTAAGACCATGACTCCTGCTCCACTTTTCCATTGGTAGCTTGCAAAAGGCTCCACCAACATCTGATTTACTGCATCGCGATTTTTATCTCCTGCAAAACTCCAAACTTGATTAATCATTGCTCCAGCTGTCCATCCATTTTTTTGTACCAGAGCAACAGCAGAAGGACCTACCCCCCATTTCTTATTAGTTAAAAGATCTTGGGTTCCCGTAGGAGCTAAAAAGATAGGACCCGCCCCCCAAATTAGACCTTCCTTTTTAGGAATTGGACTAAAAAACGCAGTTACTTCCGTATCACTTAATCCTCTTTGTCTTGTGGCAGGACCTGTAATATCGTACTGCATAACAATAGGTAAAACAACCCTTGTAATCACATTCCACTTTTCAGATATTTGAAAAGGCATTACAGGCTGAATATTAGTAGTATTTCTAGTCCCTCTAAATGGGCCAACTCCAAAATCTGTATCTACCTCAATAGGTAAACTGATAAGCTTTGCAACGGGGTTTGCTAACTTTTTAGCAACTTCCTCTACCGATAAATCTTTATCCGCCTTGGCTGGATGATTTTTTGCATGTTGAGCAAATGCCCCGCCTGATAAACATAAAGATAATACACTTAGTAAAACTGGAATTCTTTTCATAGGTAAATTGTATATATTATTTTAATTAAAATATTTTCCTTATAATTTTATATTAAATTTAAGAAATATCCACCTAATAATCCTAATATACTCTAATAATTATCTTGCTTAGTCAAAATTATTTTAATATAAAGCCTTTATTTAACAAAAATAAACTTGAATATAATCCTACTTACGCACATCAAATAAAAAAATGTACTTTAGTATTTTATTACAGCAATATCACCTAATTATTATTACTATGAAATGTCCTTTATGTAAGGAAGAACTACACCAAAAAAACACCTCTGGTTTTTATCTATGCACACAATGCTATGGATATGTAAAAGATAGCCAGTTTCACTATAGTAAAAAACAAGAAAAACAACATTATCTGATGCATAACAATGATGTGGAGGATATTGGTTACCAAAACTTTGTAAAAGACTTAGTGGATCAAATCACCCATCATTGTACTAGTGAGCAGCAAGGTTTAGATTTCGGTTGTGGAAGTGCAGCAGTAACTAGCTATTTACTTAAGAAAAAAGGATATAATATTGATCTTTATGATCCTTATTTTGCACCTGAAGTAGATTATAAAAACAATGCATATGATTATATATTCTCATGTGAGGTTTTCGAACACTTTTACTATCCAAAAAAAGAAATAGAAACGCTTTTATCCATCTTAAAACCCAATGGTCATTTGATTATAAAAACCCATCTTTACAGCGGGGAACTTGATTTTGATTCCTGGTATTATATAAAAGACCTCACTCATGTATTTATTTATACCAAAAGAACAATCGCTTATATTGCACAGAAGTATAACCTAGATATTCTCTTATTACAAGAGAGATTAATTGTACTTAGAAAAAAAGGCCATATATAAAAAAAAGAGTATTCTCCGTAGAAAATACTCTTTTAAACTTAATATATGTACAACTAGCTTTCTTATTTTTCACCATTTAAGGTTAGCTTATATTTAATTTTTCCATTACATGGTAAAGAGAATAAATCTATTGGTTATTCTCTAACATTAAACGCTCTAACTCTAATAGTCTATTCTCCATGCTTTGCACGTTTTGCTTTAACGACTCTAATTGATTTTGTTGATCAATAGTATGTAGATATAACTCCTCTATTTTCTCTAATTGCTCTATGGCTAATTTATTGAAGTCTATATAATATCCACCATCCTCGGATCGACTTAATTCTGAAATACTCGTTACTCCAGGAAGGTGATTATACGCCTTAACAAACTCTTCTACATATGCTAAATCATTGAAAACATATTTATCATTAATGGTAGAATGTCCATCAAAGTACTTCTCAAATACGTAATCGGCATAGATAGAAGCAGTTGTTATAATTTTACCACTAACAAGCACATCTCCATCAACTTGCAACTTAATATTAGTACTTTGAGGATGAGTTTTGTTTTCATCACTTCCAATAATAGCTTTTGCTGTATTATACACCACTTGATTTACTGCCGTAGCAGGTTTTTTATCTACCTGATTATACCATCCTGAGGCTATGGTTCCAATAGAAATATTTTGAATTTTACTTATGACATTACTATCACCAAAAAAAATGTCTATATCTTCTAGAATGTCCTCCACAGGAGAAATAAATGGCTCTATAGTATTGCCTGTTTCGTCATAATATTTATAGGTTACTGGTGTCTCCTCTAGATCCTTTATTCTCTTAAAATACGTTACTGTTTCGGTAAAACTAAAAGGAGTATCCCCAGATTTACCACTATCAATACTTAAACCACTCCCTGTTGTTTCTGTTGAACCTACTGCAGATACACTAGTATATGCTTGTTTGGCTCTAATTTCCGTAGTTAAGTTAAAAGTTTGTGTTTGATTAGTATTATCTGTATAAGTAAACACAAAATCCTCTCCTGTTTTGGTAATATTCACACTACCAGCGCTATTTTTAATAATCTCTTTTAAAATATTTTTTACCTCAGTATCATTCACTATTAGTCCAAAACTATTAATTACATCAGAGGTTAAATTTAAAGTCGTAGAAGCACCTGATTCATCCACATATACATAACTTATATTGTTATTATAAGGTGCCTCAACTGTTGGATCAGGGGTAGATTTCCTAGTAATATTAGTTAGGACCTCAGTAAATACGCCTTTAGCTGCTCCTCCTGCATCTTTTAAAGTAGCAACCTGAGTAGTACTACTGGTAGCATCGCTCGGGGTTACTTCCAATAAATAAGTACTGGTGTTTTGACTAATGTATTGCTTAATTTCACCGCTAGTCACTAGGTGAATCCATCTATACTTATCAGCGGTCTCTATCGTTTTATCTTCCGCCCAAACATAGAAACCTGGAGTTAAATCATTAGTATCATCATTAGTGGTATTAAAAATCATTAATCCTAACTTTGGATTTCCTCCGGAGATAGAGGCCTTATCGGATCTAGAAGATAAAGCAATGGTAGGTAATAGAACTCCCTTATCAGTAGAAGAGACATGTAGCGCTGCAGAAGCATCCGGAAGGAGTGTTCCTATACCCACCCCAATACCAGAATCCTGGGCTTGCATAAAACCATAGGATAGGAACATAGATAAAAGTATAATTCTTTTCATAAATCAATTATTATATTGGTAAATATTATATTTCTTATAAGTATAAATGTATTAAATAAAAATTTAATATTTTAAACAATACCTAATTTATTATGATATATTATGAACTTTAAATTATTAAAACAGATAAAATAATAAGGTTATATTTATAAAATATCACAAAAAACACAAATTACTACTTCTATATAGCCTCATTATCTATTTTTGTTAACGAAACTCTAAAAAAAGATAATTCCTACAGTTCACTAAAAAAGACTTTAATAACCTTAAAAAACACCCCCTTAGTCAATGCACTTACAAAGGTAAATAGCACTAAAATAGAAGTGTTTTATTTAGTTAATAGTACATTATTTTAGTTAAACACCTGAGTTTAGCAATAAAGCTGAAATTACCTTTGCTTTCAAATGCTAATAATGTGTTATTCTTTAGGCAAAAACTAAAAACAAAACGTATCTTGAATGCTCAATTCTAAATAAGAATACAATGAAAATAGAAATATGGTCAGATTTAGACTGCCCCTTTTGTTATATAGGTAAAAAAAACTTGGAATTAGCAGTTAACCAGTTAAACTTCAAGAACAAAATTGAAATTAGATATAAAGGTTACCAATTAGATCCTACACTACCACTAGAGGCATTAACTATTAGTAATGAGCAGTATTTAACCCAACATAAAGGTTATCCAGCTCAACAAATCAAACAAATGTTTGCCCATGTAACTCAAGCTGCCCAACAAGTGGGAATCAAAATGAATCTAGATAAATGTATTCCAGTAAATACCTTAAGAGCACAAAGACTGATTCAACTAGCTCAAGATCATCAATTAGCTCCACAAATGAACGATACTCTTTTTAAAGCTTACTTTACTGACGGCCTAAATATCGGAGACCTTCAAGTATTAAAACAACTAGCCATGCAAATTGGTTTAGAAGAGCAAGAAGTTACTCGCGTTTTAGAATCCCAAGAATACCTAGATCAAGTAAATGAAGATATCAACCAGGCTAAAGAATTACAAATTCAAGGAGTACCTTTCTTTGTAATTAATCGAACCTATGGTATCTCAGGGGCTCAACCAGTAGAAAGCTTTTTACAAGCCTTAACCCAAGCTTATGAAGAGTTTACTATAGGTCTAAATGGCTCTTCCACTGCTCAAGGCAATAGTTGCTCTATAGATGGGTGTGATTAATATAGAGAAGAACCTTTTATAATTAAAGGTTCTTTTTTTTGTTCACTTAAAAAGATAATAACTTTACCTTTGTAAGATGAAAATAAATAAAATTCTACAAAATTTAGATATACAAGCTCTCAATGCTATGCAGCAAGAGGTGTTAAAGCAAAGTCAAACTCAAAAAGAGTTGGTATTACTATCTCCAACGGGTTCTGGTAAAACATTGGCTTTTTTATTACCACTTATCCAACATTTAGAGCGAGATAAACAAGGAGTACAAGCAATATGTATTGTCCCAACAAGGGAACTAGCCCTACAAATTGAAGCGGTTTTCAAAGCAATGAAAACACCTTTTAAGGTAAATACTTGTTACGGAGGCCATAGCGTAAAGACAGAAATGAATAATTTCTCCACTCCTAGTGCTTTACTTATAGGTACCCCAGGTAGATTAAAATTTCATATTGAGCAAAAATCCTTTGATCCTTCTACTGTTACTAGTCTAGTGATAGATGAATTTGATAAAGCCTTAGAACTTGGTTTTACCCAGGATATGGATTATATCATAAACTCTTTTAAAAATCTGAGTTTTAAAATACTTACCTCAGCTACCAAATTAAGTAAAATACCTGCTTTTACTCAATTAAAGCAAACTAAAGAACTGGATTTCTTACATATTGAAAAGCAGCAGCCTCAAATAACCTATAGTAAAGTTGTTTGCAAAAGCACTGAAAAACTAGAAGATTTAATTAAGTTACTAGCCAAGATTGGTAAAGATACAATTTTAATATTTTGCAACCATAGGGATGCTGTAGATAGAATTAGCCAAACCCTAGCCAAAAACAAAGTTGCTAATAGTGCTTTTCATGGGGGGCTTTTACAAGAAGATCGTCAAAGAGCCTTAATGAAATTTAAAAATGGTAGTTGTAATATATTAATTAGTACAGACTTAGGCGCAAGAGGCTTAGACATCCCTGAAATTGGACATGTGATTCATTATCAAATGCCACAAAACCAAGATACCTTTATACACAGAAATGGTCGTACAGCTCGTATGAAAGCTAAAGGGAAGGTTTATTTGATCTTAAGTGAACTAGATAATGAATTATCTTATATTGATCAAGATATCCCCTTAGAGATATTAAAAAACAATACGGTAATCAATAATAAAACGGACTTTCAAACCATTTATATAAGTGCAGGCAAAAAAGATAAAATCAATAAAGTAGATATTGTTGGTTATCTTATAAAAACTGCAGGCTTAACTAAAGAAGATATTGGTTTAATAGACTTAAGAGACAACCAAGCTTTTATTGCAATTAAATCCCAACGTGTTAAAGCTTTATTAACCAACTTACAAGACACCAAAATCAAGAATAAAAAAGTTAAAATTGCCTTAGCTCGCAATTAAAAAATGCTCCATAAAAACCTTTTGATTTTTATGGAGCATTTTTCTATAATAGATAAAGTTATTCTCAATTTGTATTTGTGTTTAACAAGGAAGCTTGAAAGGCTTTCCACCCCCATTGTTTACGCTTTTTGTTATACACCATAAAAGCTTTGTATTGAATCGCAGACTCATTGGTAATGAAATTTTTCTCCAAGAGTTGTTTGTCAAAATAAACATCTCCTATAAATCCTATTCCCTCTGGTAAAATACGTACAACTCCATGTCCGGATTTAACCGCTTCACTAACGGCATCCTTTGCTCTTTTTAAAGTTTGTACCATATAAAAGCCATTATCTCCCTCTTTTTGCAAACGTGCCTCAAAGAGCTCTCCTACTACTGGATCCTTAATAAAACCATCGTATTTGATAAATCCAGACAAATTTTTACTTTGGATAAAATGCAAGATCTTTTTGTCATGATGAATGAATTCAGCTACAATTATAATAGGTTCAATATCTTGATAAAGCAATTCCTCTGCAATTCCTTTATATCGTTTATAAAGTAAATAATTACTATCTGATTCTCTTACCATCTCATACCAAGGCTGCTTGATCCATTGGTTAACTTGATTTGGTACAGTCAAGGAACTTTGCTGACTTACTTGAAGAATTTTAAATATTTCCGTTCTAGCCTCTACATACATCTTACTTTCAACAAGTAAACTACAAAACTCTTGTCTCACCTTGATTAAGAACTCCTCTCTAGTAGGTAAGGACAAAGCTTTACAATAACAACTAAAAGCATATGGCTGGTTGTCGTGATATAATTGAGCAAGCATCTCCCAAACCCAATAATTATTGCTCTTTATTCTAGCAAAGGGTAGAAAAACTTTCAATGCCTGTTTTTGATCACCTAATTCCAATAGAATTTTACTTCTGTAATAAGCAGGATAAACATAGTTTGGGTACTTTAGCATTAATTGAGCAAGACGTTCTTGAAAATACTGTAGTTTCTGACTTCTTTGTACTTTATCTGGAAAAGCATCACCTTGAAGCAAACACTTAGCATAATTAATGTATATCTGTTCTACTAAAGCAATGGATTTACGCCCATTAAAAAAAGGCTCTATATAATCTTGAGCTTCAAAATCATCCAAGGTACACCAATCTAGTACTTCGGTATAATTATTATAATTTTGAAATCCTTGGTTTAATGTTCGAATAAGTAAGCTGAAGGTTTCACTAGGCCTTGTAAAGCTAAAGGTTTTCAAGATATTAAATAACTGATTTGCACGTATGAAATTCCACTGTTTTCTTTGCATTAATGCCTCCAATAAGCTGCGAATTGGCCAGGCTAAACTATCAAATAATAAATTAGGAACCTCCGGTAGTCCTAAAGTGGAAATATTTTGAAAATACTCCATAAATGAGTCAAAGTCTCCTTCTATAGCAAACTTCTTTAAGAAATCGTAATAAACCCACCCTAGAGTAAGTTTACTTTCAAGCTCTTGGGGATTTGCATTTAAGTTTTGCTTTGCTAATTGCAATGCCTCCTCTAATTTACCTTCTTTGCGAAGTACAGTAACAGACTTATTTACCATATCAATAGATTTAAATACAACGTTCACCTAAGTAGGCTCCTCTAGGCTCAAAATACAACTATGCCTCTTTAAATATACAATTATTTTTTATTTTATAAAATACTTAGACTTGTAATTTTATAGCTACTAAGACATTAGCTAGAATTATTAATACCTATTAATTACTATTCTAATCTAGAATATTGCTTATTATTTTAATATACCCAGATCCTTCTTAATACTTTAATACTTCACTACTTCTAAAAAAAGAGAGAATAATAGCAATCTATGTTCTACTTGAATGTCAAATTAAGGGAAATCTACTCCAATTGAAGTACTTTAGTAAAATAAGATCCTATTTATTTAAATAATTAAACATAAGATAAAATCTAACAAAGTCTTTATCTATGTGTATTCACAAGGATATATCGGATATAAAAATCACTAAACCAATAGATTATAAAAAAATATGGAGTCGTAGATTTGGAAATATCAAAAATATTTTAGAATTTTACTATTAACAAATAATGGCAATACCATGACTAATCCAAATTTTAACCTTAACTGTACTTTTACAGCAAAGCTTCCTCAAAAGCGTTGATGGAGATTTTGTGATTAGAATTCTGCTACACCCAAAATGGTTATCTGACCTATTACATTACTTTTATCTGAAAAAGTTTTACTAGCAGAATATTCTTTCTGTTGGATTCAATTATAAGTCTTTACTTAAACGTACTATAGGGATTCTATAGAGATACTGCTGTAGACCCAATTTTCTAGCCACTATGCTACAAGGTCTATAGTTACTTTATGAAAATGCTTGACTTTAGCTTTAAGCTAAAAAGCACATAGGAACCTTATTGGCTTTTTTTAAGTATAGCAGTTGTATTTAGTCCATGCTATATACAAGGAGTACCTGTAGATAGTCTTGCCCTATTACTGCCTGAACTACGGCAATAATCACTAATGTAATGCTCCCTAGACATTATTTTTCAACCTACTTTACTTAATAAACCTTTTAATTTTAAAAGGTGAGACCATAATTTTAAAGAATTATTTATGGAAAGCTTGATTCACAATTCACAATCAGGTTTAACTCATGTAGTCATAATGCAACATGCAGTTACCAATCAAATACTAGCCTTAAAATCAATCGATATACAGGGCAATATCCAAGGAGTAGAACCTATTCCTGAGAATTTTAGCAAATTTTTGAAGGTCCATCAGGATCCCCTTGTATTTATGCGATTTTTTGCCAGTTATCTTTCTAGGGCAAAAAATCCCCAAGTTTATACTTATTATAAAATTCCAATTCGAAGTGTTTGGAAAATTTTAAAAGAAGTAGAAGATAGCGATGATCCGAATTTATTGAAAAACCTCTTAAAGGAAGATCCTACTCAGTACAATAATACTACACCTATAATCCAAAGTAAAGAAGATTTAATAGCCTATTTAAGTAAAGACAAATTGTCCTACACAAGAAAAGATCTCTTAGAATACAAGAGGATATTCTTTGAATGCCGTCTACAAAGACTTATGATTAATCAACTAATTGAGTTTGGCATAAACTACGGATATATCATAGCAAAATCAGACATCCCAAAAAAATGCAGGTTTAAAGGCATGGTGATAAAAATTCCAAAAAAGAAGGGGAAAATTTTACTTCAACTAGATTTTACACACAGGCTTCTAAGTACGACGGAACAAATTCAGCTATTGCAAAAATTAAAAGAAAACATTCGCAATTATAAGCTTCTAAAACAAGAAACTACTATCTATTTTAACCCCAAGACGATTAAAAAGACGAAAATTATCCCGGGAAAAAATAGCCCACTACCCTATTTATTGCAGCAAGCTACCTTAGTAAAACACAAAGAACTACAAAGCAATCCAATTTTGCTTGAACTACCTACCCTTGAGTCTAGGGAAGATAACACAGAAGGTTTAATTCTAAAAGAACCAGAAAATTTAATAAATAAATCTAAAAATCAATCCTATGAAACGAAGAAGAAACTCCCAAAGTCTAAAGCAGTTAAACAGGAGAAAGAGGAACTACTTAGAGAATCAGATCAAAAAAAAGTACATCAAACAATTGAAAATGCAATTGAAAACACAGCTCAAAAGACAGATGAAGAACTCCGTAAACCAATGCACATACTCCCAGATTCTCAAGAAAATATCCTTAGTGAACTAGAGCATTCCTCCCGCTGTACACAAACCACAGTTAGACCAACTGTTTTCCATGAAAATCAAATCAATTGGAAGCAACTAGAACTATTAGGGGTAAGTAAAGAGACTCTAATTAAAACCAATCAACTAGAGTTGTTGTTAAGGGGGTATAAAACCAATAAGTTATTCTGGATTCATTACAAAGGAGATGCTATAGTGGCAAAATTAGAAGCTAGAATTAGCTTTAGGCACAATGAAAATGGCTTAATTACAATTGCCTTACACGGTATAAGTTCTCAACCACGTTTGTATTTACCCTTCTTTGATCATTCATTTACTCAAGAGGATAAAGGAAATTTATTACAAACTGGAAATATGGGAAGAGTAGTAGAATTAACCAATAAATTTAGCCTAGAAAAAGTTCCCTCTCTTATTAGTATAGATAAATTAACTAATGAAATTGTAGGTATTGCATTAGACAAAGTAAAGATTCCTTCCAATTATAAAGGAATTGATCTTAGCTTAGAGCAACAAGAGGTTCTAGCTAGTGGTAAATCAATTTTTCTCCAAGGAATGAGTTCTAAAAAAGGCACCCTATTTGACGCTTTTGTACAATACAATGCAGACAAAAGATACTTAGAATTCTTCTTTAAAAAAGAGCAAGAATTGCCTATTGAATACAGCCCGCTTGGTATACCAACAAGCTTTCGAGGAGTAGCCTTTACTCTAGAGCAAATCATTGATCTAGAAAATGGACATTGGGTATATTTAGACAATTTAGTCAACAAAAAATTCAGGCCATACAAAGGATATGTCCTTTATAATTTTGACAAAAAAGTATTAGACTTTTATTTTGAACAACCTTAACTAAAAGGGACTATCTCACAAAGGTTACTTGGCTGTCATTCAGAAGTAATTTATTAGGTATAGTTTATGTTTTAGATTAAATTAAATTATACTAAGTAAAATACGATATTTATTAAACAAAAAAGGGGCTGTCTTCAATTGTGAGACAGCCTCTTATTTAAACTATTGGTTGTTGGCCTATTCTTTGTAGCTCTACTTTGACTAAAAATTGTATCTGGGTCTTAATGCGCGTATAATTTTTTTGTACATAATAATCAAGAGGCATAGCCCCTTTATAAGCAGGCTTGTTTCTAACAAAAGGCAAATTTAAAGGCTCACCAGCTACCTTCTTGGACCTATTCACTAATAGTTTAGCATTAAAAACTACTTGATTCAAGTCCTTTGCATTTGATTGTGAGAGGCATCCCACAAAATACCCCTGCCCTAATTGACTTATTTTAGCACTGGGAATCAGCATATCTAACTGAGTAGATACAGAACTGCTAAAATGACTATCACTATTGGTGTATCCTTGCCTTTTCTGTATAATTCTACCAAATCGTTCGCTTAATAACTTAGCAGTCTCTCCCAAAACCTGTCCACTAATAATATTACCTAAACTATTGAAGATAACCTTACTTTGCTTTTCACCATAATCTCTTACTAATTGAGAATAATCTTGGAGGCTTAGAGTGGTGGAGATTTTATTACTTCTTGCAGTAGCTATAAAATGATCTAGCCCATTTAAATAAACCGTTGGAAGCTCATCTATAATCAAAGACATCTTATTTTGTCCCTTTTTATTAATTAGTTTCATTATTCGACTCATATATAATCCTATTGCGCCACTGTAAAGTTGCTGTCTTTGTGGACTACTACCAATGCATAAGACCTTAGGAGACTTAGGATTATTTAAATCTAGTGTAAAATCATTACCGCTCATCACCCAATATAAGTTTTGTGAAACTAAGCGGGAAAGAGGAATCTTTAAAGAGGCTATTTGTCCTTGTAGTTGATCTTGAGCCCCACCTTGCAAGGCATCTGTAAAAGCCGATAAATAATTCTCAAGTTCTGAATAACTACTCAAAATAGTGAATACCGATTTATAGGGCTGATTCACAAACTCTATGACATGGGGTAAGGTACAGTACTTTCCATCTTGATATAACTTTAAAAACCAAATCACGGCAGTAAGCAAAACAATGGGCGACTCTACAAAAAAATCGCCTTGTCTTTGTATTCATGTCTTATTCAAATTAAGTAAAATACTATGAGCTGCTTCATAAGCGTCATAAATACTTTGTAAATGAGCTGGGTGTATTGCATTACAACGGTGAGAAGTCCTAACATCATCAAAGTTTAGAACATAAAACTTTGATGTATTTTGCTTGTGTTTTCTACACTTAGAAAGGGTAAAAAACGTAGTTTTGGTTAAATCATCAAATTTAAAATCATAAACTAGCATAGAAAATCCTTTTTTTAGATGTTGCTCAATAAAGGAGGTAATAATCGTATAAGTCTTTCCTGACCCTGGGCTTCCTATGACTAAAGTTCCTCTAAAGGGGTTTAATATATTTATTCATCCAGCTCGGCGTTTACCTTTATAAAAATAATGTGTGGGTATATTTAAAGAATCCTTAGAAACAATCTTTCGCTCTTGCTGTAAAAAACTTTCGTTAAAGGTGTTAAACACATCATTATCTATACTTTGTTTTAAAACTCTTCTAGATAATAAAAGACTATAACCTACTATTAAATAACCTATTAAAGTTAACCAATGAGAATGTTTTATAGGATAAATTCCTAAAAAAACATATAATTCACTCAAACAATAAACAAATATGCCCCCTATAGCGGCCACTATCAACCATATAGGTTTACCCTGATAATCTTTTCGTACTTGAGTGCTGTAAACACTTAAAACTAAGAATAAGCCAGCAGAAATTTTCAAAATATAAAGTCCTTTAATTAAAGGATTAACCAAAGTCGCAGCACCTTTAATTTGCTGAGAGTTATAAGTAGATAAATATATATTTAATACATAATACCCAAATAATATCAAAAGGCTAATCCCTAGAAGAAGTGAACTACTCACTTGATAATTAGTTTTTGAAAAAGCCATGATTTAGAGAGTTATAGATTGACCTGCAAGAGCCTCAGAAGAATTAGACGGTCCCAAGAGTTTTATGGTTTTCAAAAATCTTTGCTCAGATATAAGGTGTTCTTTATTCCTTTGCAATAAGAAATCAAACACTGTATCTATATCTAGGTGTTGTGTATGGTACTTTACAATTGGTGTAACAAAGGGATCTACTACTGTAGTGTCTCGGGTTTGTTTTGTAAACTGATCTGCATTTAGCTCCAAGTACATGTCTTTGGTGATTTTATAAGTTTCCAATTCTCTTGGTTTATATAAAGTATGTAAAGGGATTACCACTTTTAATTGGCGATCACTTACATAGAAATTCCCTAGTTTTATTTGGCTATCCCGAACCAGCTTTATGCCTAATTCTTTACAAAGGATAATGCATTCTAAAACGGTTGTAACCCCTTTCATCTTTTTCTTTAAATCTTTGGATAAGTTTTTTAAATGGAGAGTTTGCTTGATATATTTCTTGGATTTTTTATTGCGATATTCCACCCCTTTAAAGGAAAAATCTGGACCGAAGGTCGATTCATGTAAATGCCTTCCCACACAATTTGCCTTGTTGTCGATAGCAAAATATACCAAATAGCTCTTAACACTAAATCTATCGATGGCGTATTCCATCTTGCAATCCATTCCAAAACTGCGAAGAATAGCCCTATAGCTTTCGTAACTCCAATAATGAAAATTCTTATTTACAGCTTGTAATACATTTTTAATTTGCTTCATTAAATTACCTATACGATAATTCACAGGCTTTATCACTAAGGGTTTATTTTGCTTTGTTCATGTTGGCAAACCACTTAGAGTGTACTTCTCAATAAACTCCTTACAGATTTCATTTAAATAAAACTGATCATTATACTTAGCAAATTTATGGGTATAAACTGCTCTGCGACATCCCACAATATGAAAATGTTCCCTTAGAAGATCAGCGTGCTTAAAAACCACATAAGGTTGATCAAGCATACCTAACTCCTTCATAAAGTCTCTGACCAAGATTTGGCTCTTTTTTTGTCCCATACTATCGTTGGGATGCGGATTTAAAGTAAGATGAAAAGCTGGTTTAGCAATGCCAAAACTGAGTTTTTCATAACGGCCCAACCATTGAATTGCGTGTTCTTCTGCAAGACCGAAATTCAAATCCTCCAACATATTATTACAATACAAAATACAGGCATTGGCTTGGTGTACTTTTTCGAAATTATATTTCAAAGCACCAAGACTACTCTGGGTATAACTAATATTGGCTATCATTTACTGTCTGTTTTAAAGGATTAAGGGCCTTAAACTCTTCAATTAAGTTTACGATCTTTTTGGATAAAAATGCCAACTTCTTTGTTTGTCGGATTAAAAAATATAATAACTCCTTTTGCTGGTAGACTAAGGTATCTTGATTTTGCACTAGCTCAGAATAACTTTGTGCTAAAAAATGGAACTCTTGGTATAAACAAGTAAGTCTGCTATAAAATGCAAAAGAGTCATCTTTACTTTTTATTAAAGCCTTAGCATCAAAGAATAATTTATCCTTTAAAAACGCATTGTAATTTTTAAAATCACTTACTACAAATAAAAGGGAAAGTCGTTGTTGTTCTTTAGGGGTAAGAGTGATAAAAATCCTCTTAGCTTTACTTTGATTGCTTTTTCCAGTAGCACCTTTGGTCGAAATAGATTTTGGCTTAAAACTTGTCATAATAGTTTGTTTTTTAATAGGTTAACTATATATTTTAAAAATAGTTCTACAAAGAAAAAACTATTATAATTAAAAACCTATGGCCAAATAAGGACACACAAAGCCAAATGAAGCCATTTTTGCATTTAAATTAAATAAGGACCATAATTCTCCTAAAAATCGAGTAGGAGGCTGAAGATTATTTCTTCAGCCGACCTCTCACACCACCTGGCATACGGATCCGTACCAAGGCGGTTCTTAACTTTACGATACTTTTAAGTAGATGTCATGTATAGAAGTATAG
>NZ_JBTXLS010000034.1:0-33457 GCF_054871665.1 Myroides sp. LJL115
AACCTGTGAATTTTAAAAAACAGGTAAATATAAACAGAAAGAGGTAAACTATAAAAGCGATTGCTTTTAATAGTTTACCTCTTTACTTTAAGCTTCTATTTTAAAAAGGGACTTTTTCAGTGCCCTCAGTGATTCTTAGAGGTTTTTTTTATACATTATTAACTACCCAAAGTAGTTTATATACTTACGTTTTAAACGTTTATATAATTGGAAAAATAAGCTTCCAATAATTACTCCTACCAGCATTCCTACAAAAATATCTCCAGGAAAATGCATTGATAAATAAATTCTACTATATGCAAAAATCAATGGGAAGATAAACACCAGGAAAGCCCACTTATAATAACGTCTTAAAATCAGAAATAAAAAAGTCATTGTAGCAGTAGAGTTTGATGAATGACCTGAGAAAAAACTCAAGGTGTCACTACATCGAACAATCCTTAGTTGCTCTTGAATATCAGCAGTATTACAAGGTCTAGGCCTTTGAAAGGTCCATTTTACTAAATTGGTGAATTGATCCGTTACAGTAATCAATACAGCTAACAATAACAATATCAGTCCAAGGGTTTTTATATTTACTTTCTTGTAAACCAAAAAAAGGAGCACAAGAAAAAAAGGAACCCAATTAAATTGCTTTGTAATAAATAACCAAAAGGGATCCCATAGAGGCGTCCCAAAGTTATTTAGATAAACCATCAATTGTTTATCTAAAGAAATTAAACTTTCAATCATTAAGGCAATCTTTTAATTGGTCCTGTTATATTCTCAAAGGCTTCTTTTTGTTTATTTACCTCTTCTTGAATATCTTTTATTGGATTTACATCAACATTAAAGGTCTCTTTTATCTCCTCAGTAATACCAGCCTCATCTACATTTTTTGTGATTTCATGCTTAATATCATTGGTTGCATTCTTTACTTGAGCCATAAACTTTCCAAAAGTTCGAGCCATTTCAGGAACTTTATCTGAACCAAATAACATAAGAATTATTAATAGAATAAAAAACAATTCTCCTCCTCCTATTCCGAACATATCTTTCTAATTTAGAACTTTATATTTTACAAATTTACAAAGTTTATTATTTTAAAGCACTATAAAACAAATAAAGCATTAGCTAAATTAACTTTAAGGCCCTACTTTAACACTACTATTATTCTTCGTTTGAATCAATTCAATAAAATCTAATGATAATTCACCCAAACGAGAATGAATTTTCTCTTTTTCGATAGTACCTCCACTTAATAAAACAGACATCTGCGCATCACTAGCGGCATAATAACCAAAGCCTTGCGCATAGTCTAAAGGAATACCAAAATCTTTAAATAATCTCTGAGCATCAAACAAATTGAGTATCTTTTCCTTCTTAAGCTCTTGTTTTTCATAAGCTACTGCTTGCTTGAGCATTTTTGTCCTACCAGAAACCCAATTTACAAGTGCATCAACTGCTATAAGCCCACCACCAGAGGTAGCCGTATATAAGCTTCTTTCAGCCGGGGTAAGTCTTTTTGTACCCTCTGGAATTAAGCCTAAAGATTCAGGGGTTATCTTCACGATAACAATTTCATCTAATTTGGTATAAAACTCATTAGGTTCTAAAGGAAATAGAATAATATCTCTTTCAAAATCTTTTTTGGATAACACATGTTGATAGGCCAGAAAAGAAGAATTAGAAAACATCAGAGTATCCCCCAGACTAGCACTTAAATTAAAGTAACCACCTAAGCTACTCAACGTATTTTGTCCACTATTTACATTAGCTATATAGATTCCTTCTAGATCCTTAGATCTAGAAACAATTTTTCCATTTATAACCTTATGCTCTTGAGACATAAGTGTCCATGAAAATAAGGTAAAGAAAAACAAAAAAGTTAACCTCATAGCAATTACTTATATTGCAGTAAAAATATCCTAATAAAATAGATATAAAAATTTTAAAACTGCAAACTTATGTTAAAAGAAAAGAGCTGACAGACTATAAGTAAACTATACATACAAACCGTAAAACAAGAAATTTTAAAAGAATAAAATAATTGCCTTAAAACGTTAAAAGCAATTATTCTTTGGTATTTAGCAATACTAAAATTACTTTAGTGTTTTAAAATAATAAACCAAGAAATAACTATGAAAAATATAATCATTGCAAGTACCTCTACCTTATATGGTGGAGAGTTTCTTGACTACCTACTCCCTACATTAGAGAAGCACTTCAGCCAAGCTAAGACAATTTTATTTATTCCCTATGCTCGTCCTAGTGGAATTACACATGATCAATACACTGACAAAGTAAGAGAAAGTTTCAAAAAAATAAATAAAGAAGTTGTTGGTATTCATCAAACACTAGATCCAATCCAAGCTGTAGAGAATGCCCAAGGAATTTTTATCGGAGGAGGAAATACTTTTTTACTTGTTAAACAACTATATAAAAATGATGTAGTAAATAAGATTATAGAAAAAGTAAATAATGGTACTCCTTATTTAGGATGTAGTGCAGGAAGCAATATTTGTGGATTAACCATGGAGACAACCAATGACATGCCAATCACTTATCCACCCACATTTAAAACATTTGGATTTGTACCTTTTAATATAAATCCACATTATTTAGATCCTCTACCTCAAAGTACACATATGGGAGAAACAAGGGAAACAAGAATAAATGAATTTCACACTATAAATACTCAACCTGTAGTTGGTTTGCGAGAAGGTAGTTGGCTTGAAGTAAATGGTGATAATATAGTACTTAAAGGAGACTTAAGTGCACGTATTTTCCAACAAAACAAACAAGCTGTTGAAATCCCTACTGGAAGTAACTTAAACGAATTAAAATAAAAAAGGGGGCTGTCTCTAAAGAAAAAGACAGTTCCTTTTTTGGCATTTTACTTGTGAGCTATTTTAGGAATTTTTCAAAATATGCGAAGCTCAGAAACTGGAAAAATATATTTGCGGTATTTTGGTGTAAAAAGAGGAATTTTATGCCTCTCTTTTTCTAATATTATGTGCGATTGCCAATAATCCGAAATCTAAGCAGACTTTTTACTTACTTCACAGCATAAAGCGGCGAAACCCTTGGCTCTGCTTAATAATTTCGAAGACTGTTTCTACATCATGACAGCGTTTTTAGGGCACTTCCTTTCCTAAATCTGATTGTAGTTCGGCTGAAAAGGAGAATTCTCTGTGACATAGAAATCAAAAGCCGCTCTTACTCAGAGCGGTTTTTGATTTGAAATACTTTCTTGTATATTTTAAAAATCAGAGCGTAGATATATATCCCAACAAACAACAGATGCAGGGGCAAAGAAATTATGATATAAATAATCAACCATAATATCCTGAACGTATATGATACGATTCTGATTATCATATTTGCTTTTTTATTTCTTTTTTGCGTTCTTCATTACCAGTAATGAATTGGACTGGATAATCCACTCACTCTTTCTATTGATTAGTTTTCTTAGGCTGTTTACGCTCAGCATTACTAAATCTTTTTTGTCCAAAAATTCTTGCTGAATTTCTTTTTCATTCAATACAGACACATGGTTTGGCTTAACATTTTCAATAGATTTAATAGCTTGTACCACTTCAGGGTTGGAAGAAATCCCGTTATCAAACTCCATAATAATTATTTGACTGTCGTTGTTATTGATAATTTTTTGTATATATTCCAATAAAAACAAATCGTCTTTATCTGCAAACGGGATAAATATCTTATCTAATTTCTCTAATCCTTTATCTACAAAAACTCCCATCGGAATTTTGATATTAGATAAAATATGTCTGGTTCGGTCATCAAAAGGCAGGTTGTTGAAGAACTTCTCTTTACCTGTAAACTTATTAACAATTATATCGGGATTAATTAATCTGGTAGTGTATCCTAATATTTTCCCTAATACAGTTCCATCGTATATGGATTCGCCTAATCCAATTAACAACAAATCATAATTTCCTTTATTAGCAACTTCAACTATATCCGAATCCACATCAACTGACAGTTTAAACAGTGCGTTTACTTTTCTGTGTATTTTCTTTGATTCGTCCATAATTGGCAGGAATTGTTCTTGCTCATATATATCTTCATAAGCAAATACCTTATCAGAAGCCCCTAAATGGAGTGCCGTAATCGTATAACTATCTTGCTGAGTTCTTGATAAACTATCGGCAATATAGAGCATTTTCTTCCCTCTTTCAGGGTTTCCGAACGAGAATAAAATATTATACTTATTGGTAGTTATTACCTCATCATCTATTTTTTTGTCATTAAATATCTTATTAATTAAGTCGATAGAAGGTCCAGTCATAAAGGTAGTTGCCAATGCCATAATAACCATCATCGCGAAAACTTCTGGCGTCAATACCCCAAGCTCGTAACCGATGTTTAAAGCTATTAATTCCATCAAACCCCTAGTATTCATCAATGCCCCTATAGTAAGACTTTCTTTCCAAGTCTGCCCCACATATCTTGCAGCAAGTGCACTTCCTAGAAATTTACCAACTACTGCTACCAGAATAATTACTCCAGCGATCTCCCACATTTCCATACTGTTCAACAACCCTATTTCTGTGCGTAATCCGGTATAAACAAAAAATAATGGCAAAAATAGAACCAAAGCCACGTCCTCTACTTTTTCAACAAAAATATGTCTAAATCGCTGATTATCAGGCATAATAGCTCCTGCCATAAAAGCTCCGAAAAGAGCGTGTATTCCTATAATTTCGGTAAGATAGGAAGATAAAATCAGTACCAATAGAAATATAGCTACAACAGGTTTACTTAGCGTAGTTTTATACTTGTTAATCTCTCCTATCTTGGTCAAAAAAGGACGGACAAACTTTATCATGAAAATAACATATAAAACTGATAATCCTACTACATATAAAGCACTTTCAAAAGAACCTGCTTTTACCACAGCAATCACCACTGCCAAAATACACCAAGCAGTAATATCATCTGCTGCTGCTGCTGTAAGAGCTATTGTTCCAAACTTTGTTTTGTGGATTCCACGTTCCTGTACAATCCTTGCCAGTACAGGAAAAGCTGTTATACTGACCGCAATTCCCATAAATAAAGCGAAGCCTAAAAATGCTACCCCTTCCGGAGCATACTCAGTATATATAAAGTATGCTAATATCATGCCTAAAGCGAAAGGCACAATAATACTTGCATGACTAATAACTATCGCATCGTGTGCCTTACTCTTTAAAACCTTCAGATCCAATTCCATACCTATAACAAACATGAATAAAATAAGTCCTATTTGACTAAAAAACTGAAGATTATCCAATGATTCCAACGGAAATAATAATGCTGATATTTCAGGAAAGTAAGCCCCGAAAAGTGATGGTCCCAAAGCAATACCTGCGATAATTTCACCGATTACTGTAGGTTGCCCAATTTTATTAAATAACCATCCAAATATGCGAGCAACAATGACAATGATTACGATTTGCAAAAGAAGTATTGCCAACGGGTGGTGTAAATTACCTTTTAGAGATTCCCAAAATTGCTCAAAAGTACTCTGATTAGAAACTAATTCCCTAACATTTGTTTCAAGTTTAGTTCCCATTGTGACTGTTAAGTATATTACAAATGAAAACAAGATAATTACTGCCACATAAAAAATAGTATTCTTGTATTTGCTCATAACTATTCATTTTTAGTATTAAGGTTCAGAGCAAATATAATAAGAGCAGGTTTAGGTTTATTGAAGAATGTATCTCCGACCTGTTTTAATGTAACAAAAAATGGATATTTTGTAATAAAAAGTTTACGAAATATAATGTAAGAATTGTTCACGAAAATTATTACCTATCGTAAAACTTTTCATTTTTCCATCTAATATATAATTAGATTCTATCAAATCATAGGAATAATATTTTACAATGCTCATCGCAATAATTTCCTGCTTATTAATCTGACAAAACTGGCGTTCGGGCAACTGCTTAAGCAATTTTTGAAATGATATGTTTTTTAGTTTTACCTGATTGCCATCAAACAAATAAGCTACTTTATCTCTACTATCTATCTCAGAAACAGCAATGAAACACAAATCGTCAAAATACAGCAAGGCTTTGCCTTTTTCGGTATTCACTTTGATGTAATTATTCTCTGTTACTGTATACATTCTCAATGATTTTAGCTTATCTATTGCTTTCTGTAATCTTTCTTTTTTAACTGGTTTACAGATATAATCCACCGCATTAACCTCAAATGCTTCTACCGCATATTCAGTGTATGCCGTTGTGAAAATGATCTTTTTGTTCTCAAGTAGATTGGCAACCTGAATTCCGTCCATATACGGCATTTCTATATCCAGAATGCAAAAATCGAATTTCAGGTGAGGTAGCTCTTTCAGAAATTTCAGAGGATTGTCATATACTTTGACAATTTCTATATCAGGTATTTGCCCTAGCAATACTTTCATATATTGCAAAGCAAGATGCTCGTCATCAACCAGTACACATTGTAACACTTTCTTACTCATGCAGTTTTATATTTAGGTGTGCTATAAATTTATCTTCATTTAAAGATCGTTCCAACTTAAATTTATCCCGATGTAAGGTTTCTAATCTTTTAACAAGACTATTACTTCCAAATCCGCTTTTTGGTTTTTTCAATGGCTTTTTGAGCGAAACTTTATTGGAAACAATTACGGAAAAAACACCACGATTCAAACTGATGGTAATAGATATATAAGCATCAGAAGGTTCTAAATCTGCATGTTTGAAGGCATTTTCAATTAAATCAACAGAAACCAGTGGGGCAATTACCTTTTTACTGTAATATGCATCATTCTCATCGATTTTCATCTTTACTCTGAGTTCAAACAAAGGGTTCAGCTTTACGCGGTTAATCTCAATAAAACTCTCTATAAAAGCAATCTCCTGCTTCGGCGTTACATAACGGTTGTTTGTTTCGTATAGCACATAATCCAAAACATTAGACAGCTTGTCAATCGTATAATAAGACTGATAAATATGCGACTGAATAGAATTCAGTATATTTTTAAAAAGATGCGGATTGAGCTTGTAGTCGATGTCCTTAATCTGAGCCAATTCTATCCGCTTTTCCAGATTTTTGTTCACATTTTTAATTTCGTCATACTTTTTTCGCAAACGATATAACCGCAGCCAAAAAACAACAACTGAAACAAGCAACAATAAAATAACAATATACTTCCAGTTCATAAGATTTCGTTTGGGTAGGCTGATAAATTTCAGGTAAAACTATGTAAAATTATTAAAAACATGACAATAGATTTTTAAATATTTCAGTACTTGGCCTTGCTTTTTTTAAACAAATCGCCGTTAGGCGGAGAAGTCAAAACAACTCTGTAAACTTTCTTATCCAAAACTTCGCTCAGATTCGACATCGTCTTTCCGCCTGTCCAGACAAAAGGGATATCCGGAAAGTTTTCTCTGAGATAATCAATAATATGAATAGTGTTTTTTCTTCCCATAATATTAAAAAACGATACTTCTGATTCAAATCTTTCTTTAAAAGTGAAATTCAAACTTGACACGCTTGATATGATTGGAATACTGATACGTTGCTTAATTTTCAAAATATCTAAATTCTTAAAAGGCTGATTAACAATCACGGTAGAAACTCCCAGCTGTTCTGCTTCCACAGCCATGTTCAAAGTGGTTTTCCCAGGGGTCCTTCCGTTGCTCTATTCCGTCTATTACTGGTTTATGACTAAATTGTATTAGCAATCTTATGATTTTTTACCGAAGACAGAAAAGAATATACAATCTAAATTACATCGCTATTATTGTCTTCTATCAAAGCCAAATCCATAGAAGAAAATATTGACTTAACCACCTGTTTATTAAGGTTAAGGCCAATAAACTTCCTGCTAATAACAGTTGGCACATTAAGCAATTTATTACTCTGTCTCCAAAACAACAAACGACTCAGAATACTTCTTTTCTTATTCGAAGCATACCAAAGGGAAAAATCAGGTTTACTACTCATGACTTTTCGATTTTTGAATTTCTACTTCATAAAAATACAACATATAATTTCTCCTATTACACCCATTAAGAAAAACGGCATCAAAAATGGCACAAAGCAGCAAAATATTGCAATGAAACTTTATTCTTTATTCCGTCCTATGATTTTAAAACTCAAAACCTACATAAAGCCATAACATTCCTGAGAACGGTAAAATCTCTGCCCCACTCTGCTGCATCATTGATACCTTGTGTCAAATCAGCTATTCCGCCTATCACAACCAAATGAATCACCGAAAACTGGTAATAAAATTTATCCATACTTTGTAAAATTACCTGTATACGTTCTTTTATCGACATACCATCTAAACAGTAGGTTTTAAAATATTCTGATATATTTTCTCTTCTCTACCTTTTCAGAATACCAGAAATATTTTTATATAACTGGGTTTCGCACTGCTCTGTATCGTAAAGAAGAACGGCTTTTGCTTCTGTACTGGGGCGTATAGTGATTTTTAAAGTATCTATATAGTCGTCCTGACATAATGTTCTAGCAATAAGGCCTCCTAAATAATTACTTCTTTCCGCTTCCTTCACCACCCATTAAATTTCCCTGTGTATCCAAAGGGATACCGTTCATCGAAATCAATGTTTGTCATTTTATGCGTGAATGGATAAAATCTATTTCACAAGGTTTCAGTATAGCCATAGTTTCATTGTATAATTTGTCTAATAATTGGTTAAGCCATTTTGGTATTGCAAAATCAGAAATATCCTTTTCCTGTTTCGTACCCGAAAGCGGAGGCACTAAAGGATTATACCCGAAACTGGATAATTGTTTCTGATATTTTAGTTAGGTTACTAGCCGATTTTATCTACATGCTACAAAGTCAGAATATGTTTGAAGTTATAGGTAAACTTTTTAATCAAGCTAGGGCATTGAGCTGGCTCCACTGTTGAAACAGAAAGCAAAAAAACCTCTGGAAGCTAAGGATAGTTCATCTTTTCCCCTGCGGTAATAAACAACGTGTTTCCCGTGACGGGCAATTGTTCCAATCCGAAATAATATGATTCGGGCATATTCCCACTGTAGAGAAAACGGATCTGGGAAAACGGACGGTAATTTTCACTTATCGTCTCCAAAATACCCAAACATAGGTACCTGTTCTGATGAATACATTGTAAAAGGTTTTGAATCTTTGCTTTCACTTTTAAATTCATTGAATGAAACCACTTTGTATAATTTTGGAATTTCACGTGTATTGTCGTATTGTTTCCAAATCTCAATTTGCTTCAGGGTAAAACTGTGCTCGAATATGGAATATGGTTTATGCTTAGGAAGGTGCAATTCATTTGTCTTGCTACTCTTCCCATTCTTTGATTTTGACTTTGAGGAGTATCTGTTTTGAGGCGAAGCATATCCGTTTTTCGACTAAAATTCATTTCAACATTGATTTGTTTCAGTATTTCAGTAAAGTCTTTACTACAATCCAGATTTAAAATCTTTACTACAATTAAAAAACAGTCTCCTGCATATTCAGGGGAACCAAACTCCTTCATACGCTCCATAATGCTTTGTTGATCAAAATAAATGTTACAGGACACTTTAGTATAATCATGAAAAGGATTTAAAAGCTTTTTCCTACACGCCAGACTTCAAGTAGATAGTGTTAAAAAACATCGAGTACGTCATGGACACAGCCGAACACTTAATTTTTATCTAACATAATTTTGGTAATTTTGAATCAGATCTTTTACGCATTCCTCACTCCGACGGATTAAGTTTTCCTTTAACATTCGTCTTATTTCGCAGATTTTGTAATAATTTTTTACTCTTATTTAGAAATAGTTGATTTTTTTATCACTGCGTAATCTTTGCAGTGTGCAGTCACTAATCTTCAAAAAGGTTCATACCTCATAGGTGTCTACCCAACTATTATCATCATTTATGTTGTTTTGCTAGGAAACAACATTATCAAAAATAGTATCCACTATTGACTTCAAGTTTTTAAAGACTTGTGTTTCAATAATGATTACTTCCATTTATTTTGTTTTGATTCTTAACAGCTAAATTAATACCAATATATCAAACCCTTTAGTTTTCAGTTAGGTAACACAACTCAAGAAAAACACAACTTAGGACAATCTAAAACTTAGTTTTACTGTGTAAAAAAAATAAGGAAATTGACAATTGTGTATAGGTGATTCTATACATTTTCGGATTAAAAAAAGAAGAATATTTTAAAAGAATTACAATCAAATCCATTAGAGAAGGTACATAGGTACAAGTATGTATGTATATATACTTACACTAGTCCCAAATACTGATGAATAAAAGGATTAGCGTTTAAAAAATTTGACTAAATTCGTACTTTGAGGAGTTTACAGACAAAAAATGGACACTTGATAAGTCGAAATAGTACAGAAAACGTACTAAATCGCATCCCTCAATTGAATTTACAACTTTGAGTTTTTGAATGTCAATTGATTACGTGCTACTTTATAATTTTCACTTAAAAATACAAAAAAGGGGCTGTCTTCAATTGTGAGACAGCCCCTTTTTGTCTTAATACACTTCATAAAAAAAGCCTAAGATGACTTAGGCTTAAGAGCGGAAGACGAGGCTCGAACTCGCGACAACCAGCTTGGAAGGCTGGAGCTCTACCAACTGAGCTACTTCCGCAAAGGCGATGATATTTTAAAACTGACATCTAGTTTTAGAGCGGAAGACGAGGCTCGAACTCGCGACAACCAGCTTGGAAGGCTGGAGCTCTACCAACTGAGCTACTTCCGCAAAGGCGATGATATTTTAAAACTGACATCTAGTTTTAGAGCGGAAGACGAGGCTCGAACTCGCGACAACCAGCTTGGAAGGCTGGAGCTCTACCAACTGAGCTACTTCCGCAAAGGCGATGATATTTTAAAACTGACATCTAGTTTTAGAGCGGAAGACGAGGCTCGAACTCGCGACAACCAGCTTGGAAGGCTGGAGCTCTACCAACTGAGCTACTTCCGCATTTGAGATTGCAAATATAACGCTATTTTTATTTTACAAACAATATTTTTTAATAAAAATTTGAAACAAAAAAACACTATTTCCTTATTAACACAATATCAAGCAGATGCAAGGAAACTCAATTTTATACAAAATCCAAACTTTAACACATTTTTACACAAATACCTGAATAATTTTAGTTCACTTAGTTTTGTTTAATCCGAACTAATTTTATCTTTGTACAGATTTATTTTAAATATATAATGAAAGAACCACATCCTGATGTAATACAATTATTCCAAGACTATTGTGCTCATCATGAGCAAGTCCATCGGTTTTCACCGCTAACGGCACAGATATATACATATATTACTTTTGTCAATAATAAAGATGGGGTAACTTTTGACGAATTAGTAGAGAATCTACAAACAAGTAAAAGTTCGGTTTCCACTAGTTTGAATTTATTACTTTCCAACAATTTAGTTGAGCAATTTAATAAGATTAATGAACGAAAACGATTTTTCCGTTTGAACTCTAACTACATTACAGAGAGATTAACCTTTATTAGGGATATTCTTATTCGCGAAAAAGAATTAAATACTAAATTAAAAAGTTGTCAAGATCGAGGTCTCCTTAATACACAGAGTTGTACAACAACAGACTTGTATCTAGAACATCTTGAAAAGAGTAAAAATCATTTAACAGAAACAATAGAAAAAATAAAAAGTACTAATTAAGTAAATTATATGAAACGTTATTTTCACACAATCGTGCTTGCATCCCTAGCAATTAGCATAACATCATGCGATAAAAAAGCGCCACAAGCTGCTCAAGGTGCTATGCCTTATAAGGTAATAGAAGTACCAACACAAAATGTTACGGCTTATAGTTCTTTCCCTACAACACTACAGGGTAAAGTAAATAGTAATGTACGTCCAAAGATTACAGGATATATTGAAGAGCTATATGTGGATGAAGGAGCTATGGTGAAAAAAGGCCAGCCTTTATTTAGAATAGAAACTAATATTTTGAATCAAAATGCAGATGCTGCTAAAGCAGCAATTTCTACAGCTCAAGCTCAAGTTAATGTAGCTCAAGTTAATGTGGATAAACTAATCCCATTAGTAGATAAAGGTATTGTAAGTAAGGTTCAACTAGAAACTGCAAAAGCAACACTGGAGAGTGCTAAAAGCCAAGTAGTAAACGCAAGAGCTCAATACAATAGTATTATCGCTAATATTGATTTTGCAATAGTAAAAAGCCCAATCGATGGACGTGTAGGATCTATTCCATTTAGACAAGGTACGTTAGTAAGTCCTCAAGATCAAACACCTTTAACGGTAGTTTCTGATGAACAAGAGTTATTTGCTTACTTTGCTATGAGTGAAGGTGAATATTTTAATTTCTTAGAAAATACTCCTGGAGTAACTTTGAAAGATAAATTAGACAACTTACCAGAAGTAGAATTAGTTTTAGCAAATGGTCAGAAATACGCTAGTAAAGGTAAAATCGAAACTATCACAGGTCAAGTGAACGTTCAAACAGGAACTGTACAAGTTAGAGCAGCCTTCCCTAATAAAGAGCATTTATTAAGTAATGGTAACAGTGGTTTTTTATTACTACCTAAACAATACAATGATGTGCTAGTAGTACCTCAATCTTCTACTTTCGAGCAACAAGGACAAACTTTTGTCTACAAAGTAGAGAATGACACTGCAAAAGCAACGTTGATAACTGTTTCTGATAATGTAAATAATTTATCAATAGTAAAAGATGGATTGAAAAAAGGAGAAACAATCGTAGGGACTGGATTAGGTACTTTACGAAGTGGAACTCCTATTACCCCACAACCTGTTGAATTTAAATCGATAAACGACGCTATTAAACAATCCTTTTAAGCATGTTAAAGACTTTTATTGAAAGACCTGTATTATCTACAGTAATTTCTATCATAATATTAATACTTGGAGGCCTAGGTCTTACTACCCTCCCAGTAACGCAATACCCAGATATTGCCCCACCAACAGTTCAGATTGCAGCTAGTTATCCAGGTGCAAATGCTGAAACAGTTATGCAAAGTGTTATCATCCCTATTGAAGAGCAAGTAAACGGGGTAGAAAACATGGATTATATTACTTCTACTGCCTCTAACGACGGTAGTGCAAGTATCCAAGTTATTTTTAAACAAGGAGTTGATCCAGATATTGCAGCTGTTAACGTACAAAACCGTGTTGCGAGAGCTACGCCTTTATTACCTGCAGAGGTAACTCGTTCAGGTGTTACTACACAAAAGCAACAAACAAGTGCATTAATGTTCGCAGGTTTTTACTCTACAAACCCTAATTACGATGCGATTTATATTCAAAACTATATGAATATCAACGTAATTCCAGAGTTAAAGCGTGTTAGTGGAGTTGGAGATGCCTCAGCTTTTGGAGCAAAGAACTACTCTATGAGAATTTGGATTGACCCTGTTAAAATGAAGGCTTATGATCTAATTCCAGCTAATGTTGTACAAGTTTTAAATGAGCAATCTCTTGAGGCTGCAGCTGGTCAATTAGGAGAAAACAGTGCCCAATCTTTCCAATACGTTATCAAATATAGCGGACGTTACAAGACACAAGAACAATATGAAAATATTGTAATTAAGTCATTAGAAAACGGGCAGGTACTACGCTTAAAAGATGTTGCTAAAGTAGAACTTGGAGCACAATCTTATGCTGGTTCATCAGCCATGAACGGGAATCCTTCTGTTGTAATGGCTATTTATCAGACTCCTGGATCGAATGCCCAAGAAATTATTCAAAATCTATACGTTGAATTAGATAAAATTACAGCGAATTTACCCGAAGGAATACACTTGAAGGTATTGATGGATACTAACGAATTCTTAGATGCCTCTATTGCTAAGGTGGTAAACACACTTATTGAAGCATTTATCTTAGTGTTTATTGTGGTGTATATCTTTTTACAAGATTTCCGTTCAACACTAATTCCTCTAATTGCTGTACCTGTTTCTATTATTGGAACCTTCTTTTTCTTGAATTTATTTGGTTTCTCTATAAACCTTCTAACTCTTTTCGCTTTAGTTCTGGCCATTGGTATTGTGGTGGATGATGCTATTGTTGTAGTAGAAGCCGTCCACGCTAAAATGGAGGAAACAGGCTTAGATGCGACAACTGCCAGTGAAAAAACCATGGATGAAATATCGGGTGCTATTATCTCTATTACTCTTGTAATGGGTGCTGTATTTATTCCGGTAACTTTTATCCCAGGACCTACAGGAGTATTCTACAAGCAATTTGGTATAACGCTGATTATTGCGATTTTTATTTCCGCAGTAAACGCCCTTACTCTGAGCCCGGCCTTATGTGCTTTATTCCTTAAACCACACGTATCTCATGAAGGTCAAAAAAGAAACTTCATTAGAAGATTCTTTGATGCTTTTAACGTAGGATTCAATAACCTTACACATCGTTATGGAAATAGTTTTAAGTTCTTACTTAAACATAAATGGACAACATTTCTAATTATTTTTGCCTGTCTAGGTATAACATATTACACTTCTTCTATTACGCCAACAGGGTTCGTTCCTAATGAGGACAGAGGATTCATCATGGGTAATATGGAATTACCTCCTGGTGCAACCCAAGACCGTGTAGAGAGTATACAGGCTGAATTTTCAAAAATGATTGAACAAATCCCTGGAGTAGACGCTGTAACAGTTATTTCAGGAATGTCTTTTATTAACGGTCAAGGTTCTAACTACGGAATGGTGATGGTTAAATTAGACGATTTTGATAAGAGAAAAACACCTGAATTATCTACTAATACAATTATTGGTAAATTATTTGGCTTAGCTGCAATGCAGTTCCAAGATGCAAAAATGATTTTCTTCCAACCACCAAGTATTCCAGGATATGGTATGTCTGCAGGTTTTGAATTAAAATTATTAGACCGTTCAGGAGGTTCATTAACAAGTTTTGATCAAAAATCTCAAGAGTATGTTCGTGCCTTAATGGCAAGACCAGAGATTATGTATGCACAAACTTCATTTAATACCAATTACACACAATACGAACTAGACTTAAATATCCCTAGAGCTAAAGAATCCGGAGTATTAGTAAGCGATATCTTCTCTGCTTTACAAGGTTATATTGGAGGTATCTATGCAGCTGACTTTACTCGTTTTGGGAAACAATACCGTGTAATGGTACAGTCTTTACCAGAATACAGAACAAACAAAAACAGTCTAAAAGACATCTATGTTAAAACTGCTTCTGGAAAAATGACTCCAGTAACTCAATTTGTAAGCCTTAAAGAAGTATATGGACCTCAATCAGTAACACGTTATAACTTATTTACCTCGTCTAATATTAATGGTGCTCCAAGCCCAGGGTATTCTTCAGGAGATGCTATTCGTGCAATTCAGGAAGTTAGTCAACAAACTTTATCTCAAGATTACGGTATTGACTTTACTGGTCTAACACGTGAGGAAATTAGCTCAGGATCACAAACTGTTATCATCTTCGGATTATGTGTACTGTTTGTATACTTCCTATTAGCTGCGCAATATGAAAGTTATTTATTACCACTTGCTGTAATTTTCTCTTTACCAGGAGGAATCATGGGGGCGTTCCTTGCTCAAAAGCTAGCTGGCCTAGAAAATAATATTTACTTCCAAATTGCATTAGTGATGCTTGTAGGACTTCTAGCTAAGAACGCTATTTTAATTGTAGAGTTTGCCGTACAAAGAAGAAAGCATGGAGAGTCAATTGCAGACTCAGCAATAAACGGAGCTAAAGCCCGTCTTCGTCCAATTTTAATGACATCTTTCGCCTTTATCTTAGGATTAATGCCACTTGCTTTTGCAACTGGAGTTGGAGATATTGGTAACCGTTCAATTGGAACAGGAGCTGCATTTGGACTTTTAATTGGAACAATCATTGGAGTATTTATAATCCCAGTATTATATGCTATATTCCAATATCTTCAAGAAAAAGTTAAACCAATGAAATTTGAAGAAAAAAAGCACGCATAACAATGAAAAGACAAACTTTATATAGAATAAT
The DNA here is from genome assembly GCF_054871665.1 of Myroides sp. LJL115. Taxonomy (NCBI): domain Bacteria; kingdom Pseudomonadati; phylum Bacteroidota; class Flavobacteriia; order Flavobacteriales; family Flavobacteriaceae; genus Myroides; species Myroides sp. LJL115. The sequence goes on from NZ_JBTXLS010000034.1 coordinate 16,017, forward strand.
TCCCATTGCGGTATTAGGCTTAACAATGCAATCTTGTTTTGTTGCCAAAAAATACGAGACGCCTCAGGTAATAGATGAGCAATTTTACCGTACAGATAAAATTACGCAAGACACGACCTCTATTGGGCAAGTAGCATGGAAAGATTTTTTTAATGATCAATACCTTCTACAGTATATTGATCAAGCTTTAGAAAATAATATTGATATACGCATTGCATTAGAAAACATCAATGCAGCTCAAGCATATATGAAACAAGGTAAATGGGGCTATGCCCCTACCTTGAACCTAGGTGCTAACTATTCTCATAGTGTATCTTCTAAAAACACAACTCAAGGTCGCTCGATGGGAGACACCCGCTTGAAAACAGATCTATGGGATGGTACAGCACAATTCTCTTGGGAATTAGATGTATGGGGTAAGATAAGAAGTAACCAGAAAGCTACAGCAGCAGGTTATTTACTATCAGTAGCAGCGCATCAAGCTGTAAAAACGCAGCTTATCTCTACTTTAGCACAGACTTACTATGAACTATTAGCTTTAGATCAACAAAAAGTCGTAACTCAAAACACTATTGTAAATAGAGAAAAAAGTTTAGAAACAATGCTCGCTCTTAAGGATGCTGGACAAGTTACTGAAGTAGCCGTTAAACAATCCCAAGCACAATTATACAATGCTCAGGTATTGCTTTTAGATTTAGAAAATTCAATCAAATTGACAGAGAACTACTTTAGCTTATTACTAGGAAAAGCTCCTGAGGCAATCCAAAGAGGTAGCTTAGAGAATCAAAACATGGATACAGATTTAAGTATTGGAGTGCCTACCCAACTCTTAGCTAACAGACCTGATGTTCGTGCAGCTGAATTGGGTTTCAGACAAGCTTTTGAGTTGACTAATGTTAGTAGAAGTAACTTCTATCCTAGTTTTAGAATTACTGCTAATGGAGGACTTCAAAGCACTAAGTTTGATGACTTTTTCAGTACAAGTTCAATGTTTGCCAATATTCTTGGAGGCTTAACGCAGCCATTACTAAATGGTAGAGCAGTTAAGACGCAATACCAAGTATCTAAAGCAGTTCAAGAACAAGCTTATCTAGACTATAAAAACAGTATGCTAATAGCTTCTAAAGAGGTTTCAGATGCATTATTTACTTATCAAAGTGCAACTAAAAAAGCAGTATTGAAAAAACTAGAATATGAGTCTTATAATGATGCCACAGACTTTTCTGAAGAACTTTTAATCCAAGGTATGGCAACATACTTAGATGTTTTAACAGCACGTGAAAGCGCTTTAGCAGCACAATTAAGCTACATTAATTTAGAATTGACCCAACTAAACTCGCTTGTTTCTCTATATAGAGCTTTAGGTGGAGGGGTAAACTAAAGTTCAGCAATAACAATAAAAAAAGAGTGATTTAAAAAAATCACTCTTTTTTTTATCTTTACTCTATGAGAATCTCAACATTTATCCTTCCTTTATTATATCCGAGCTTACATTGGTCGAAACCTAAGCATAAGAAAACGGTATATTTAACTTTTGATGATGGTCCTATTCCACAGGTTACACCCTGGGTATTGTCTATATTAAACAAATATAACATTAAGGCTACGTTCTTTTGTATTGGAGATAATATCTCTAAGCATCCTTCTATTTTTAAAGAAATAATAAATCAAGGCCACCAAGTAGCCAATCATACTTTTAATCATTTAAATGGTTGGAAAACCTCAAAATTCGATTATCTAGCCAATGTTGAAAAGTGTCAGAATATAATAGGTAAAACCACCCTTATAAACAATAAATTATTTCGACCCCCTTATGGTAAAATAACACGCAGTCAAATCAAATTATTACAACAAAATGGTTATAAAATTATTATGTGGTCTAATCTTACAAGAGACTATGATAAAAACTTAGATGCAGAGAAATGTTATCAAAATACCATAAGTGCACTTTCCCCTGGAAATATTATCATATTTCACGATAGTCTTAAGGCAGAGAAAAATCTAAAGCACACCTTGCCTAAACTAATTGAATACCTTATTGAAAACCAATATAGCTTTGAATTAATCTAATAAATTTTGCAGCACCCTACTTAAAGCAACTGCGTCGGTTAAGCGTGCTTGTCTCCAAATCATAATGTCATTTTTATATAATAACATGGTTGGAACATGTTTTATTCGGAGAGCCTGTGCTAGAAGATCATTTTTCAAAATATTGATTCTCACAATCTTAATCTTTGCTCTAAGCTCAATTGCAATTTGTTTAATAACCCTATTCATTTGAGTACACTCCAGGCTGTTTGGCGAATAAAAAAAAACAAGTACTGGTAACTCCCCCTTTAGCAAATCTGCAAATCTAAACATATATTTTTTTTATTATTACTTTTCGATTGATTCCACAATTAAAAGTGCAAAAATATACATTTTACTTTATATAGTTATTTTTTTCTTCGTATTTCAATAACAGTAATTTCCGGCCAAATACCAGTTCTTCCCATATAAGCATGATACCCAAAACCTCTGTTCACATAGAGGTATTTACCTAGTTTTTCATATAACCCTGCCCATTGCTTATATACATATTGTACAGGGCTCCATTTTAGAAATCCTGGTATGTCAATTCCAAATTGTGAACCATGTGTATGTCCACTTAAAGTAAGTTGAATATTCTTTGGATGATTCAAAACTTGCGCTTCCCAATGTGATGGATCATGACTCATTAAAATCTTAAAATCTTCCGTATTTACTCCATCTAAAGACTTATCTAAATCTCCATATTTCATAAACTTCATTCTAGCACCCCAATTCTCAGATCCTACAATAAAAATAGACTCTCCATCTTTAGTAATCACACGGTTATCATTTCTTAAAAGAGTAAAACCAATTTTTGAGTTACCTGTGCAGATAGCCTCGAAATTCTCTTGTTCCTGCTCTTTAGTTGGCCATTTAGAATAAGTTCCATAGTCATGATTACCTAACACAGAGTAGTTCCCATAAGGATGAGCTTTAAGCCTACCTAAATTAGTATACCATCGATCCATTTCCGAGGCACGACTATTTACTAAATCACCTGTAAATAGAAGTAAATCGCTCTGCTGCTCATTCACTAAATCAATGGCATAATTTAGCTTTTCTTCATTGTCAAAACTTCCACAGTGAATATCTGAAATTTGGGTGATTGTAAAGCCGTCAAAAGCCACAGGCAGATCTTCAAATTCTAAAATAGTTTTATAAATAGTATACTTGAATCGACCAACTAATACACCATGTAACACTGATATGAAAGGTATTGCTGCAATTCCTAAAGCTAACTGGGAAATAAACTTTCTCCGACTTGGAATAAAATCACCTTGAAAATTCTGCCCCTTAAAATACTGTGCAACAGCCCTAAACCCGCCTATTAACAAGCGTATCATATCTTCTATAAAAGTAAATAATGCTATAATTAGCTTAGGTAAGTAAAAGAGTAAAATCAAACTAGAGGAAACCATAGAGGCGTAATTGGAATCCTTTTCTCTGCTAAAAGTGGAAAAACCATATAAAATAACTCCCAATAAAATAATACTTCCTAAAATGTAGTAGATTAAACCACGTTTACTTTTAATTAATTGCTTTACACCTAAGAAAGCATAGACTTCAATAAAAACAAATAACAATAATCCAATTAAGGCAATTTTCATAATAACTAAATCTAGTAGAGGAACAAAAATAAGGTAATAATTATATACTAGCGAGTCTTTAACAAAAATTAAATACCTTAAAACATTGGAATACTTAGAGTTGTAAATTGAGTTACTATAGAGCAAGTAAAAATCCTTATCTTTGACTTTTGAATATAGAAAACAACAAAAACCCATCTTCAATGGCTAATAAAAATCGTCTTTTTTTACTAGATGCATACGCCCTTATTTTTAGAGGATATTATGCTTTTATAAAGAACCCTAGAATTAATTCAAAGGGACTAGACACCTCGGCAATCTTAGGTTTTATGAACTCCTTATTGGATGTTATCAAAAGAGAAAAACCTGATCACTTAGCAGTAGCCTTTGACAAAGGAGGCAGTCAAGCTCGATTAGCAGTATTCCCAGAATACAAAGCAAATAGAGACCAAACACCAGAGGCAATTAAAATAGCTGTCCCTTATATTAAGGAAATACTCCAAGCAATGCATATTCCAATTATAGAGGTAAATGGTATTGAAGCTGATGACTTAATTGGAACTCTTGCCAAGCAGGCAGAAAAAGAAGATTTTCAAGTTTTTATGGTAACTCCTGATAAAGACTACGCCCAATTAGTATCCGAAAATATTTTTATGTACAAACCTGCTAGAATGGGTAATGGCATAGAAATTTGGGGAGTTGACCAAGTAAAAGAAAAATTTGAAGTGGAAGATCCTTTACAAGTAATTGATTACTTAGGAATGATGGGAGATGCTGTAGATAACATCCCAGGTCTACCAGGAGTTGGAGATAAAACAGCTAAAAAATTCATCAAACAATTTGGCTCAATGGAAAATCTTCTAGAAAACACCCATCTTTTAAAAGGAAAGATGAAAGAAAACTTAGAAGCAAACAAAGAGAAAGGTCTTTTATCCAAGCAATTAGCTACCATTATGCTTGATTGTCCAGTAACATTTCAAGCAGATAAATATATACTAGAACGACCAGATATTGAAAAGTCTGAAGCATTGTTTATTGATCTAGAGTTCCGTAGAATGAAAGAACAATTTGATAAAATTTTTATCGAAGATCAAAATAAACCAAGCGCTCCAGCACAAAGCGATATTGCTCCTATTGGAGAGCAAGCTAGCTATGGTAGTGAACAATTTTCTTTATTTGGGGAACCACTAGGTGATGCAACTCAAGGAGGTAGCTATTTTTACAATTTACAAACTAAAGCACACCATTATCAGATGTGTAATAGTAAAATGGCTAGAAAATTACTTATTCAAAGCTTGCTAAAACAAACAAGTATTGCTATGGATACAGAAACAACTAGTTTAAATCCACTAGAAGCAGACTTAGTAGGAATCTCATTTAGCTTTGAAGCGGGTAAAGCATTTTATGTACCCTTACCAGAACAACGACAAGAAGCCTTAGAAATACTGGAAGAATTCAAAGATTTTTTTGAATCCCCTTCTATTCTAAAGATAGGACAGAATCTTAAATATGATATAAAAGTATTGATGCAATATGGAGTGAGTATACAAGGTCCTTTATTTGATACCATGATTGCTCATTATTTAATCAATCCTGATATGCGTCATAACTTAGATGTTTTGGCAGAAACTTACCTAAAATATACTCCTCAACCTATAGAGGAATTATTAGGAAAAAAAGGTAAAAATCAAAAAACAATGCAGGAAATCGACCCCGAGCTAGTAAAAGAATATGCTGGTGAGGATGCCGATATAACCCTTCAATTAAAACAATGCTTTGAACCATTATTGGAACAAACCCAAACAATAGATTTATTCAAGGATATCGAAATTCCACTTGTAAAAGTTTTAGCTGACATGGAAAGCCAAGGTATTGCTTTGGACATTCCTTTCCTTGCTATTTTACAAAAGCAATTGGAAACTGAAATAAAAAACTTAGAAGATTCTATCTTTGAGCAAGCTGGCGAACAATTCAACTTAGCCTCTCCTAAGCAACTTGGAGATATCTTATTTGAAAAATTAAAAATTGGAGGTAGCAAACCTAAAAAAACAAAGACAGGTCAATACGCAACTGGAGAAGAAATCCTAAGTGCTTTAAGCCAAGACAATCTAATTGTTCAAAACATTTTACAATGGAGAAGTTTAGTTAAGCTACAAAACACATATGTGGAAGCTTTACCAAAGCAGGTAGATCCAAAAACAAATAGAATTCATACAGAATATATGCAAGCTGTAGCTGCTACGGGTAGGTTAAGTTCAAATAACCCTAACTTGCAAAATATTCCAATTAGAACTGAAACAGGAAGAGCAATACGAAAAGCCTTTGTACCAAGAGATGAAAATTATGTACTACTAGCGGCGGATTATTCTCAAATAGAATTAAGAATTATCGCAGCATTGAGCCAAGAAGACACAATGATAGAAGCCTTTAATAAAGGATTAGATATTCATAGTTCTACTGCTGCAAATGTATTTAATGTACCATTAGATCAAGTTACCAAAGAACAAAGAAGCCATGCCAAAACAGTTAACTTTGGAATTATTTATGGAGTTTCAGCTTTTGGTCTTAGTAATCAAACTAATCTAAGTAGAGCACAAAGTAAGGAGCTAATTGATGCTTATTACCAAACCTATCCAAAACTTAAAGACTACATTGCTACACAAGTAGATTTTGCAAGAGAACATGGATACGTACAAACCATTTTAGGTAGAAGAAGATATTTAAAAGACATTAACTCCCATAATGCTATGGTTAGATCTGCTGCAGAAAGAAATGCTGTAAACGCACCAATCCAAGGAAGTGCTGCAGATATTATTAAAATAGCAATGATTAATATTCATAATAAACTAGAACAGGAAAACTGGAAATCAAAAATGCTTCTTCAAGTTCATGATGAGTTAGTTTTTGATGCACATAAAGAGGAATTAGAAGCTCTACAAATAATGGTAAAAGAACAAATGCAAAACGCTTTTGAACTCGAAGTACCATTAGTTGTGGATATTGGAGTAGGTCAAAACTGGTTAGAGGCGCATTAAAAGCACTTATAAAATGTAAAGTACTTAACTCATAAAAACCGCAACTTCACTAATTTTATGTTGTTACAAGCACAAGTTAAGGACTACATTTGTAAAAAAGAAAATCCACCTTAGTTAATAAGGTCCCTATTAAAGCTTACTTGTATAGCTTTAAAGAAATCTATTCTATCTGAAATAGAAATAAAAAATGGTAAGCAAGTTGTTTTGTTCTTACCATTTTTTTTGCTTTTTATCTCTTTTCTAGATTGTATATTCAGATCATTTAACACATTAACAAAACTTTAAAACACAGTGTAACAGATAACTAAGCAGCACTTTGGGTTAAAAACCCACCTTAGACTGACTGTCCCTTATGCCCAAAAGCATCAAAGTTTCCCTACCTTTGCAGCCGTTATTTAAAAATTCGTACATGAAAAAATATCTAGGGAAATTTATGTTGGCTATCACAGGATGGAAACTTAACATGAATAACATATCGATAAAAGATCAAAAGAAATGCATTTTACTTTGTGTACCACACACATCAAACTGGGACTTTTATTATTCCCTAGCTTGCTTTTGGATAATTGGTGTGCCTTTTAGAATTTTCATCAAAGATTACTATACTAAATCATGGTTTGGTTTTTTCTTTAAAGCACTTGGATGTATAGGAGTTGACAGACAAAAAAATCAAAACTTAGTACAATATGCAATTGACTTGGTGAATACAAATCCAGAAATAGCTATCATTAATACACCAGAAGGTACTAGAGCCTTTTCCCAAAAATGGAAACAAGGATTCTATCACATAGCTAAAGAAACAAATATACCAATCGCATTATGTTATGCGGATTATAGAAAAAAAGAGTGTGGTATCATGGACCTTATGTGGGTAGAGGATAAATCTTTTGAACAGGTTTTGGATCAAATCGCCCCATACTTTAATGCAGACATGGCTAAATACCCAGAAAATTATAATCCAAAATACTATTAATTTTTTTCCAACATTTACTCAGTAGGTAAAAAATTTAACTCAGAAATAGAGGTTCTATTTTAAATAAAGAAACATACTTATTATTTAAAACTATATTTATAATAATAAGACTTACAATTAAATACAGAAAAAACTGTATATTCGCTTTGCAAAAATATACCTAAACAACTTACAACTCAATCCATTGAGTGATAAAATATTTAAAAAAATCGCTCCATGTACTTGTATAGTAAATAAATATTTGTACTTTTGCACTCCCTTAATTGGGAATGGAATGTTTAATTAAATACTAAATTATTGTGGAAAGTTTAAGCTACAAGACAGTATCGGCTAACAAAGCTACTGCTCAAAAAGAGTGGTTAATTGTTGACGCTGAAGGTCAAAATTTGGGACGTCTTGCTTCTAAAGTTGCAGTACTTTTAAGAGGTAAACACAAAACAAATTACACACCGCACGTAGACTGTGGAGACAACGTAATCGTTATCAACGCAGAAAAAATCAACCTTACAGGTAACAAATTAGAGGATAAACAATATATCCGTCACACTGGTTACCCAGGAGGTCAAAGAGTATTAACTGCTAAAGTATTACAATCTAAGAATCCAGCATTATTAGTTGAAAAAGCAGTTAAAGGAATGTTACCTAAAAACAAATTAGGTTCTCAATTATTCCGCAACCTAAATGTAAATGTAGGTGCTGAGCACAAACACGAAGCTCAACAACCTAAAACCGTTAATTTAAACGAAATTAAGTAATGGGAGTTATTCACAAAATCGGTAGAAGAAAAACTGCTGTAGCTCGTGTTTATGTTTCAGAAGGAACAGGACAAATTACAGTAAACAAGAAAGAGTTCGCAACTTATTTCCCAACAGCTACTTTACAGTACAAAGTTTTACAACCATTAACATTAACTGATAATGTTGAGAACTTTGATATTAAAGTAAATGTTTACGGAGGAGGAAGCACAGGTCAAGCTGAAGCTGTACGTATGGCTATCGCTAGAGCAATGTGTGAAATCGAAGTTGAACACAGAGCAGTATTAAAACCAGAAGGTTTATTAACGCGTGACCCTCGTATGGTTGAACGTAAGAAGTTCGGTCAAAAAGGTGCTCGTAAGAGATTCCAGTTCTCTAAACGTTAATATTTATTTATTATTAAAAAATCTAAGTTTTTGTTGCCCACTTACTGAGGTAAGAGGTAGTTTAGCATCTAAATGGTTAAGACCGAATATATTATTCCTCGCTACTTAATCATTGCTAAAGTAACAGAACGTAAACTATTACAGAAATGGCAAACAACGTAGAAGTTAAAGAATTACTAGAGGCAGGTGTTCATTTCGGACACATGACTAGAAAGTGGGATCCTAACATGGCTCCTTACATCTATATGGAGCGTAATGGTATTCACATTATCAATCTATATAAAACTGCAGCTAAAATTGAAGAAGCTAATGAGGCTTTGAAAAAAATTGCTGCATCAGGAAGAAAAGTACTTTTTGTTGCTACTAAAAAGCAAGCAAAAGATATCGTAGCTGAGAAAGCAGCTGCAGCTAACATGCCTTACATCACTGAAAGATGGCCAGGTGGTATGTTAACAAACTTCGTTACTATTCGTAAAGCTGTTAAAAAAATGGCTTCTATTGATAGAATGAAAAAAGACGGTACATTTATGACTCTTTCTAAGAAAGAGCGTTTACAAGTTGAACGTCTTCGTGCTAAATTAGAGAAGAACTTAGGTTCTATCGCTGACATGACTCGTCTACCAGCAGCTCTATTTGTAGTAGATATTAAAGCTGAACACATTGCGATTAAAGAAGCTCAAAAATTAAACATTCCAATCTTTGCTATGGTTGATACTAACTCTGACCCACGTCAAGTTGATTTCGTTATCCCAGCAAACGATGATGCTTCTAAATCAATCGATAAAATATTAACTTTAGTTACTTCTGCTATTATCGAAGGTAATGCGGAAAGAAAATCTGAAAAAGAAGAAGCTACTGCTGCTGCTTCTAAAGAAGAAGCTGCTAAAGCATAATTTTTTAACAATATCTTAAAGTCGTTATGCTGATAGATGTTTACCTTTGTATTCAGCTGTCCATAACGACTTTTTTTATTAACTATTAAATACGACTTAAACATGGCAAATATTACTGCTGCACAAGTTAATGAGCTTAGAAAACTTACAGGTGCCGGAATGATGGACTGTAAAAAAGCTTTAGTTGAAGCTAACGGAGATTTCGATTTAGCTATCGAAAACCTACGTAAAAAAGGACAAAAAGTTGCTGCTAACAGAGCGGATAGAGAATCTACAGAGGGTGCTGCTATTGCTGTTGTAAATGCTGACAAAACTTTAGGTGCTGTAATTACATTAAACTGTGAAACTGACTTCGTTGCTAAAAACGAAGACTTTATAAAATTAGCTACAGATTTCGCTAACTTAGCGTTAGAATTTAACTCTAAAGAAGATTTCTTAGCTGCTCCATTCGAAAACATCACTGTTGCTGAGAAATTAATCGAGCAAACTGGAGTTATCGGTGAGAAAATTGAAATCGGTACTTTCGAGAAATTAGAAGGTGCTTTCATCGGATCTTACATCCACGCTGGAAACAAAATTGCTACAATCGTTGCATTATCTGCTAACGCTGAAGGAGCTGAAGAAGCTGCTAGAAACGTTGCAATGCAAGCTGCAGCAATGAACCCAATTGCTTTAAATGAAGAAGGTGTTGCATCTGATATCATTGAAAAAGAAATTGAAATCGCTAAAGATCAATTACGTCAAGAAGGAAAACCAGAAGCAATGTTAGACAATATCGCTAAAGGTAAATTAAACCGTTTCTTCAAAGACAATACATTAGTTAACCAAGACTACATTAAAGAAAACAAAATGAGTGTTGCTCAATATGTTGACTCTATAAGCAAAGGTTTAACTGTTGTTGGATTCAAAAGAGCATCAGTTGTAGGATAATTTCTACCCTGATTTAGTTAAAATAAGTAAGCCTTGAGCATTTTTTGCTCAAGGCTTATTTTTTTTTAATACATTTACAGGTCACAACTACATTTATTATGAATTTTTTAAAAAAGAACCTATTATTACAGATTATTATAGCTATTGCGTTAGGTAGTCTTTTAGGCAACATCTTGCCAGAACAAATCTCTAGAATATTTATTACGTTCAATTCCTTGTTCGGAAATTTCTTAAACTTCACCATTCCCTTAATTATTATTGGCCTAATTGTACCAGCTATTGGAAATATTGGTAGAGGAGCAGGAAAACTATTAGTAATAACAACATTAATTGCATACGGCTCCACTTTATTTTCTGGATTTATGACCTATGGAGTTTCTATAAGTATCTTTCCAGATTTACTTCAATCTAATTCCTTGGGGATTCTAGAGGAAATAGATAAAAGCCTTATTCCTTACTTTAATATTGAAATTCCAGCAATGTTTGATGTAATGAGTGCTCTTATTATTTCATTTATACTTGGAATATGTATTGCATACTCTAAATACACGTATTTAGAAGGCCTTTTTAACGACTTCCAAAGCGTAGTAATGTCTGTAATTGATAAAGTAATTATTCCTTTCCTACCGCTATTTATATTTGGTATTTTCTTAAACATGACTTATAGTGGCCAAGTATTTTTAGTATTAGGTACTTTTGTAAAAATAATTGGAGTAATCTTCGTATTGCATATCATATTATTGATATTGCAATATGTAATAGCAGGAATAGTAGCAGGAAAAAATCCTCTTATCTTAATGAAAAATATGCTTCCGGCATATTTCACAGCTTTAGGTACTCAATCTTCTGCAGCTACAATTCCAGTTACTTTGGAACAAACCATAAAAAATGATGTGGATCCTAAAATTGCAGGTTTTGCTATCCCGTTATGTGCTACTATACACTTAGGTGGAAGTACTCTAAAAATTGTAGCTTGTGCAATTGCTTTAATGATGATTCAAGGCACAGCGATTGATCCTCTGCAAATGATTGGATTTATCTTTATGTTAGGAATTGCTATGGTTGCAGCTCCTGGTGTACCTGGAGGAGCGATTATGGCTGCTTTAGGAGTATTAAATTCTATCTTAGGTTTTAATACAGAACAACAAAGTTTAATGATTGCTTTATATATCGCAATGGATAGCTTTGGAACTGCTTGTAATGTTATGGGAGATGGAGCTATTGCTGTTATAGTAAATAAAATTTCAAAAATGAAACAAATGGCTTCGAGCTAGTTTTTAAGCTAAATAATAAAATAGGGTATTTAGATTCTTATAATCTAAATACCCTATTTTGTTTATAACCTATAGATAATATAGAGTTATCAACAGTAAAATATGGACTTATTAACAGTAGTTACTACTTATCAACATAAGTTATCCACTATTTACTAGAGTTATCAACATATATATCCTAATTAAAGCATATAATTAAACACTATATAAAGTTATCCACATTTTTAATAGTTAATAACACAGCTAATAACTTATTAACATTATAAAAAATAAGTGGCTTATTCGCCTAAAATACTCATAAACTCTTCACGAGAAATTTCTCTAGCCCCTAGAGAAGCTAAGTGAGAGTTATAAACTTGACAGTCTAGTAATTTATAATTGTCTTTCTTTAGAAGTTCTACCAAAGAAATAAAAGCCACTTTACTAGCATTAGATACAAGAGAAAACATACTTTCGCCGCAGAAAATACCATTACAATCTATTCCATATAATCCCCCAACTAAATTATCTTCTTGCCATACTTCAATGCTATGAGCGAACCCCTCTTTATGAAGGTTTATATAAGCTTCCCGCATAGAGTCCGTTATCCAAGTACCAGGTCCGGCAGGTCTACTTACTGTTTGGCAATTAAAAATAACTTCAGAAAAATTAGCATTCTTAGTAACTCTGAACTTTTTACTATTGATTATTTGTCGCATACTCTTAGAGATTTTCAACTCTTCCAAGAATAAAACCATTCGTTCGGCTGGTGCCCACCAGGTAATAGGCTCACCATCCTCGTACCATGGAAAAATTCCACTACTATAAGCACTCATTAACCGCTTTGTACTTAAATCACCTCCTATAGCTAGAATCCCTGATTCATGAGCTAACTCGACCTTGGGAAACCACATTTCATTTTGATCTAGAATATGTATCATAAGCTTAAATAAAAAAAAATCCCTAAGATGTCTTAGGGATTAATATTTTGAAATTCATTATACTAGAATGGTAGATCATCATGATCTTCTTCATTGTAATTATTCACTGGAGGAAATTGACTAGGTGCAGGATTCTGTGCAACATTTCCTTGTTGTTGACTTTGTCCTTGGTTTTGGTTATATCCGCCTTGGTTTTGGTTATATCCGCCTTGGTTTTGGTTATATCCGCCTTGGTTTTGGTTGTACCCACCTTGGTTTTGGTTGTACCCACCTTGGTTTTGATTATATCCACCTTGGTTTTGGTTGTACCCACCTTGGTTTTGATTATATCCACCTTGGAAAGAAGGATCAACTTGTTCTGATTGAACTTTGTCAATTCTCCAACCGTGGATTGAGTTAAAGTATCTCGTTTCACCTTGTGGATTTGTCCACTCTCTTCCTCTTAAGTTAATAGAAACTCTTACTTGTTCTCCTATTTGAAAATTATTCAATAAATCTACTTTATCTTGAACAAATTCAATAGTAATATGCTGCGGATATTGCTCCTCAGTTGTAACAACAAGTTCTCTTTTCCTAAAGCTGCTGCTGATATCTTGCGGCTGTCCGATTATTTTGATTCTTCCGGTAACTTCCATTTTATTAAATATTTTCCTGGTTTAACTTTTTCACACTATTTTGCCAAAATAGTTTTCCATGCCAAAGGTACATTATTTTCCTCTAAAAATTTTTTTGCATAGGTTAATTTATCTCTTAATGTCCCATCTCTTACTATTTTCTTAAGCTCATTATTCTGTTGTAAAAATTCATTTACTTCACTTTGTGAAGGTAGACATTCTACATTTGCTAACATTCCAAGATCATTTCCTGAAAACACATTACTTTGAACAATACTAGGATCAATAGCATCAACACCTATTCCCAAAGTCGATAAAGGCTTCTCTACTTCAAACATACCCTGATTTGCACGAGAATACCAATTTCCCCCCATACGGGATACCAAATCTATTTTATGTTGATCAATTTTACCATCTTTATCTAGAATAGACTCACTAATATGTATTTTTACTACTTCACATATTACTAAATTTCCAGCCCCACCTTGATCGCCTAAGGAAATAATCTCTTTTACGATACACTCCATTTGAACAGGACTTTCTTTTACTCGAAAAGGAGATACAACCTCTGAAGGCAGCATAGTAAGTCCACTTTTTATAAATTCATTTATACTAGAGTTATATTCTGTACTAGATAAAGAACTTTGTTGGACAAGATTGTAATTTACAACATTTATCACCACTTCTTTAGTTTCCTCAACATTTCTAAGGGTATCTTTCACCGTATTATCTCTAACTCTTCTTGAGGGTGAAAAAACTAAAATAGGAGGATTAGCACTAAACAAATTAAAAAAACTAAACGGGGATAAATTAGGGGCTCCCTGTGCATCGACACTACTAGCTAATGCTATTGGCCTAGGTCCTATAGAGCCTTGTAAATAGCCTTGCAATTCGTGTACAGGAATCTCTCCTGGTGTAATTGTCTTCATATGAATAAGATATCTGGTTTGAAAAGAGTAAATTTACAAAAGCTTTCACAACAATAAAAGTAAATCCTAGTAGTAATTACTTTTATTGTTCTCCATTTTTTACCTATTTTTAAGGTTCAAATAAAATTATGATCCATAATAAAAAAGATATTCTTCGTTGGCTTTCCATAGGACTAGCATTTATTGCCCTAGTATTCATATTATGGAATACCTATTCCTTTTTCCAAATGTATAAAGAAGAGGAAAGATTAAAGATGAATATCTGGGCGGAAGCTTCCAATACATTAGATCACGCTAAGTTTGACACTAACTTAGATTTAATACTTCTTATTCTAACAGAAAATAGGACAATACCCATTATTCAAACAACCCAAGGAGATAGTATTATTTCTACTACTAATATTCCAGAATATATTAGTTCTAATACCAAAGAATTAGATGCCTTTCTTAAAAAACTTAAATCTCAAAACGCCCCAATAGTTATAAATGTAGGTCAACAAAGCCAGTACTTATATTATGGGGATTCTTCCCTATTAACCAAATTAAAATATTACCCTCTTTCCTTAGTACTGATCTTCTTATTTTTTACTGTTTTAATAATCGTGTTTTACAAAAGCAATAAAAGTGCCTCACAAAATAGACTTTGGACTGGAATGGCTAAAGAAACAGCCCATCAAATTGGTACTCCCCTAACTTCCCTATTGGGCTGGATAGAAATAATGAAAATAGAAAATGTGGAGAATTATATTATTTCTGAAGTTCAAAAAGATGTGAATAAATTACAAATAATAGCCGATAGGTTTTCAAAAATTGGATCTAAACCTGTGTTACTACCATTAGATATTGTACATGAAACAAAAAAGACTTTCGAATACATTCAAAAAAGGAATTCCAACCAAATTGATTTTCAAATTAATTTACCCAATTATGAGATTTGGATACCTTTAAATAAAGAGCTGCATTCATGGACAATTGAAAATCTACTTAAAAATGCTATTGATGCTATTAAAGGCAAAGGAAAAATAAGCCTTTATATTCAAGATACAGAACACCTAGTAACGATCAATATCAAGGATAGTGGTAATGGTATCCCTAAAAAGCATTACAAAAAAATATTTGAACCTGGTTATACTACCAAAAAAAGAGGTTGGGGACTAGGATTATCTCTGACTAAAAGAATTGTAGAAGACTTTCAAAATGGAACTGTAAAAGTGCTTCAGTCTGAAATAGGTAAAGGTTCTACCTTTACAGTTATTTATAAAAAACAAAAGCCATCTAAATTTTAGATGGCTTTATTTGAATATCAAAAGATTATCTCTTGTTATAGTTTGTCTTGAATCGCTTTAGCAATCTCTTTAAACTGCTCTTCAGAAAATTTTTCTTTCTTAGTAAAACGAATATCGTCCATTGTTTGTAATGGTATCAAATGCACATGTACATGTGGTACTTCCAAACCAACAACCGACATTCCTACTCGCTTACATGGAATTGCTTTCTCAAGTGCTATAGCTACTTGTCTTGAAAACTCCATTAGTTCTGCATACTCCTCTTTAGATAGATCAAAAATCTTATCTACTTCTTTTTTAGGAATACATAATGTATGACCTTTAGCATTTGGATTAATATCTAAAAATGCTAAAAATTTATCATTCTCTGCTACTTTATAAGCTGGAATTTCTCCCTGAATAATTTTTGTAAAAATGGATGCCATAACTATTTGATTATTTAATTTCTAGAAATTTCTAAAACCTCAAATTTCATCGTTCCATTAGGAACTGTAATCTCTGCAATTTCTCCGACACTCTTACCTAATAATCCTCTTCCAATAGGTGATGTTACAGATATCTTTCCTGCTTTTAAATCAGCCTCACTTTCAGCTACAAGAGTATATGTAATCTCTGCTCCATTTGCTTGATTCTTAATTTTTACTTTAGATAAAACAAGTACTTTACTTGTATCTAATTGTGACTCGTCAATTAATCTAGCATTGGCAACAACTTCTTCAAACTTAGAAATCTTAAGTTCTAATAAACCTTGTGCTTCTTTTGCTGCATCGTACTCCGCATTCTCCGATAAATCTCCCTTGTCTCTAGCTTCAGCAATTGCTTGAGAAGCCTTTGGACGCTCAACACTTTTTAACTGCTCAAGTTCGTCTCTCAACTTTTTTAACCCCTCTGCAGTATAATACGAAATCTTACTCATAATTAATGGTTTATATAAATAGAAAAAATCCCATCAAAACGGGATTTCTACCAACAATAATATTTTTGTTTTATATTTAGTATTCTTATACTTGAAATGTTACTCTTTGTCAAAGTTAATTAATTAAATTTGTATTACAAAAAATTCCCATATGAAAAATGTTTTACTATTATTAATTATAAGTCTTTTTATCACAGGGTGTTCAAGTGATCAAATAGGTAACTTTAACCCATACCTTCCGGCTCAACCAGTGAACTTCTCCTTAAACCTAAACAATCCAGATGCCAATGATGTAAAAAACCCAAATGGCATATATATTACACCAAACTACGGAATTTCCGGATTATTCATTAGAAATGCTGGAGGATATTTTGCTGCTTTTGATTTAGCTTGCGCTAATCATCCAATACATGGAAGTAATTCAAGACTTCAACTAAAAACCCCGGGAAGAGATGCCCTAGTTTGTAAAGATTTAGCAAGCCACCAAGGAAAAGAATTTTTTTATAGTACTATAAATGGG
The DNA here is from genome assembly GCF_054871665.1 of Myroides sp. LJL115. NCBI lineage: Bacteria > Pseudomonadati > Bacteroidota > Flavobacteriia > Flavobacteriales > Flavobacteriaceae > Myroides > Myroides sp. LJL115. The sequence continues at coordinate 33,104 of NZ_JBTXLS010000034.1, forward strand.
ATGCCTTTAGATACAAGTCAAAAATATTATCCCTTAAAAAGTTATCCAGTTCAAGTAGATAATATAAGAAACCCTCAAGTAATTACAATTAGATATTAAAAAAGGGGCTGTCTCAAATGAGATAGCCTCTTTTTTGTACTTTTAAGTAAAAAACACCATTATAATTATTTGAATTTCAATCTAATATACTTAAATTAGTATAAGTAATTCAAGTAAATATGGCAAAACAAGCACCACGTTATAGACTTTACGATCAGAATCAAATGAGTTTGATTCCTCATTCTTTGGAAGATTTCATTCCTGCCTTGCATCCAGTACGCATTGTAAATAAGGTTATCGATGAATTGGACTTAA
>NZ_JBTXLS010000035.1:0-32837 GCF_054871665.1 Myroides sp. LJL115
TTAGAGTTCGGATTATTGGCAATCGCACAGAATATTAGAAAAAGAGTGGCATAAAATGCCTCTTTTTACACCAAAATACCGAAAATATATTTTTCCAATGTCTGAGCTTCGCATATTTAGAAAAATACCGAAAATCACACAGACGTAAAATGCAATAAAATAGGGCTGCCTCTTTTTCTTTAGAGACAGCCCCATTCTATTATTTATTTTAGTGGTGAAGTACTATCTAGTTCCCCCTGCCCACCATACATTTTCTGTATAAATATAACTTCCGTCTCCGAAAGCATCAGTTATATACTGATTACTTACAACATCACTTTGACCATAAGTTAAACGTAATGGGAAAGTATTTTTTCCTGGAAAACGAAGTGGGATAAACTCCTCACCCATACCTTTCCATCTACGAATATCATTATAAGCCTCAATAGCTTCTACTTCTCCAAAAGCAATATATTTACTTTGGGCAATTTTCTCTAATAGAGCCTTTCCAGTTAAACTTGAAGAAATACCTGGGTACTCATAATTAGGATAAGTTAAAGTTTGTCTCTTATTTAAACCTAAAGCAATTGCTTCTTTAAGTGATTTAATAGCAGCTTGATCATTGTTTAAACGTGCATATGCTTCCGCTTCAATAAACTTTAACTCATGCATACTTAAAAGATAAATTGCATTTTGAGCATTTCTTACATCACCTGGACTTGAAAGTCCAGAAAAAGAATAAGCATTTTGACTTTGCAAAATAGGTTTTGAAGCATCTACTAAATTAACCTGAACTAAAGTATCCTTTTTATCTTCACTAATAGTAATCTTAGGAACGAAATAATCCTTTAAACGTGGGTCTTTTGGATCATTCTCCGCTATCACATTATAGAAAGTTTGAGATCCAAATAAAGCTGTTCTTTGTACTGCAAAAGTATAGAACGGATAAGGAACTTTAGCATCTTGCATGATAAACTCATCTTTTCTATCTGTAAAAGACTTCTCTACTAATGCAATTACTTCATTATAATTAGGCTTCACTTTAGATAAACGCATTGTATATCTTGCCTTTAATCCATAAGCGGTTTTCACCCAAGAGTTTGCAGCAGCCTGATAAATTAAATCCTGTCTACCGATACTTGGATAATGTGTTTCAGATTCCAAGTTAGCAATAGCTTGATCTAATAAAGAGAATATTTCATTATAAATATTTTCTTGCTTATCTAATTGAGATGTAGAGTCATATACATCAAAAGCATCTCCAAATGGTACATCTCCGAATAAATCCGTTAAGATAGCCATATTATAGGCTTTTAAAACCTGAGCCATTCCTAAAGTATGAAGGTTACCTTCTTCTTTTCCACCCGGAGAACATTTTTCTATGATAATATTCAGGTTTCGAATAGTACTATAAATAGTATTCCAAGAGTTATTATAAGTTGGAGCTAAAGATGGCTCTCCTTCACGAATTTGTGCATTATACATTTGAGCATGAGCTCCTCCTAATAATTCCGTATAAACAGATGTATAAAATGCTAAATCAGACGCAGTAATACTAAAAGCAGATTTAACCATCATATCTGTAATAATATACTTACTTTCTACATCATTAGGGTTATTTTTATCTTTATTAATATCATCCATCTTATCCTCAGAACAAGACTGGAAAGTAAATGATGACACTAATAGACCTAGTACTAAATATTTTATTCTTTTCATTTTCTTACGATTTAAAATGTAACATTAACAGAAAATCCAAAACTCTTAGCTTGTGGAATAGAGTAATGCTCAAAACCACCACTCATGTTATTATTACCTTGCGTTGCTTCAGGATCTAAGTTTGGTAATTTAGACCATAAAAGTAAGTTACGTGTGAAACCTGATACTCGTAAGTTTACTTTATCATGCCAAATTTCTTCAAAAGTATATCCTATAGATAAATCTCTTAGCTTAACAAAACTAGCATCATAAACGATACTTTCTTTAATGCTACTCATACGATTTTCAAAAGCCTCCCTACTGCTGCCGTCAATCACTACTTCGTTTCTAACAAAAGAACCATCTGCTAGTTGTTGAACTCCTTCAAATATAAAACCAGTTTCACGGTCTAATGTACTAAGTCCAGTTCCATATAAGTTCATTCCCATATTAGATCCACTGTACATTTTCCCTCCGTTCTTCCACTCTAAAGTTGCACTTAAGTTCCAGTTTTTATAAGAGAAGCTTGTAGACCCTCCTAAAATAAACTTAGGTGATACTTCTCCTAAAGCTTTAGTTTCTCCAATTACAGGCATACCTTTAGCATCAACTATGATATTCCCATTTGGATCTCTTTTAAATCCCTCTCCATAAATTACAGGAAAGCGATCTCCAACGTTAGCTCTAATTTGTGGAGTTACGAATCCACCTAACATAATGCTTCCAACTCCTTCTTTTAACTCATCCACGAATGAATCAACTTTAGAGAAGTTTGCATTAACTGTCCAATGGAAATCTACCGTACTAATAATATTAGCAAAAGCTGTAATCTCATGTGCTGTAGTGTGGATTTTACCACCATTCGTCATCATTTGCGAAGCTCCTGTAGAACCCGCCAATGGCACAGCAAATATCTGATCTTTTACATCCTGTCTAGAATAAGTATAATCTAAACCGAAACGATTATTGAAGAAACGGAAATCTCCACCAAATTCGAAACTTTTCGTATTTTGAGGTTTTAAATTCGGATCATAAATAGTAGAACTAGCAATGTAAGACATTGAACCACCTACTGGATATAAAATAGGAGCACCACTCCAGAATCCACCTCCGTAAGAAGGTTTTGTATAATAATTATCATAGTAATCACCAGCCTGCCCTACTTCAGCGTAAGAACCACGAATTTTTCCAAAACTTAAAATAGTGTTATCTTTAAAAACGTCTAATTCTGTAAATACAAACCCTAAGGAAACTGAAGGATAAGTAAATGTTCTATTACCGCGAGGCATAGAAGAAACAACATCACGACGAACTGTAGCGTTAAGGAATAACATATCTTTATATGTTAGTCCCATATTTGAGAAAAATCCTACAGTTCTCTTACGACGACGAGATTCATCCGAAGTCGTGTTTAATGCGTTTGCAATTGTAGCCCATCCACCGAAATTGAAGTTAGAGCCGTAATCATTATAACCTTTAGAGTCATTCTCATTGAATTCATTTCCGATCATAATATCAAAACGAAGGTTATCTCCTAAGTACATATCGTAGTTAACTGTAAATAATGAGTTCCACACAGAATGAGTAACACCAAATAAGTTAATATTAGAAGTAGAACCGTTCAATACATCCGCATTCGCCATACCTGAACCGTACTCAAAAACGTTACGATAATGTGTTGTATAGTTATCTAAACCTCCTTGGAAACGGAAACTTAAATTTTTTGATCCATCTACACTTATCTCTGGTATATAAGCAACGTTTGCACTACCAAAGAAACGATTTGTCTTTTCGCTAAATTCATTGTTATTAGCTGCCCAATATGGGTTATCGAAACCACCTTTTCTAAAATGAACTTGCTCGTAAGCACTTACTGTAGAGTGATAAGGAATCCCACCTTGATCATAACTAGTTGGAGCACCCCAAACACCTGGTAAGACAGAACTGTTAGCAGAAGAGGCTTTATTAATGTCACTAGACACAAAGTTTCCACTAAATCCTGTTGTCCACTCGTTATTTAATTTTGTCTCAGCAGCTAACTTAACAGTAGTACGTTTCATATCTGTACCTGGCATCATACCATCTTGCGTAGAATTACCAATACCAAAAGAATAATTAGTTTTACCAGTGTTTTGACTGATGCTGAAATTATTATTTACCGTATGTCCGGTTTTAAAATAAGCATCAATATTATCATATGCACCTGGCTTAACCCATGGATCTAAACCAGCCTGTGCTCTTTGAGGAACATAATAGTATCCTTCACGAAGAACACCACCATTTAACTCATTACTTACGTTTCCTCCATAAACTGGATCGTTTGGTAAATCTTCAATTCTAGGCCCCCAAGACATTGAACTAAACGGATCAAACTTCCCTTTACTACCTTGAGCATAAGTTCTTTGAAGACTTGGTTTCTTTGATAAAGTTTCAAAACTAGTACTGTTTGTAAAGGAAATTACAGGTTTACCTTCAGCCATTCCTTTTCCACTTTTAGTTGTAATTACGACAACCCCATTTGAAGCACGAATACCGTATAATGCAGATGCAGCTTGGCCTTTTAATACGTTAATTGTTAAAATATCACTTGGATCAATATCTACTCCTCGGTTAGCGATATCCGCTCCACTAACACTGTTTCCAGTAGAAAAAGGAGGGGTAGATTCAATTGGCATACCATCTACTACGTATAGAGGTGTATTGTTTCCTGTGAAAGATCTAGCTCCACGAATAACCATTTGAGTTGAAGCTCCAGGTGCACCTGAAGAAGGTGTAATCTGAACCCCAGCTAACTTTCCTTGTAAAGCTCCACTTAAGCTACTATTGTTCGTTTTGTTTAAATCTTCAGCTTTAATTTCTTGAGTAGCATAACCTAAAGCTTTGGCACTACGCTTAATACCCATCGCTGTAACAACAACCTCATCTAGCTGTGTTAAGTCTTCTGACATGGTAACGTTAAAAGTAGTTTCTGCTCCTACTTTATGCTTTACTTCTTTTAACCCTATGAAGGAAAATACTAGCGTCTGGCCTGTGTCAACACTAATAGAATACTTACCATCAAGATCGGTTTGAGTTCCCTCATGGGTACCCTCGATCATAACAGTCACTCCAGGAAGTGGATACCCCTCTTCCTGTACAATTCCCGTAAGAACTTTTTCTTGAGCGAAAGATACTTGCACTAATAAGGCAAGCACAAGGCTTAAGAACCAATTGTACTTTGATCTCATTTAAAATTTTTGATTAGTTAATTGCCCAAAAGTAGCAATTTATTCTAAACAATTTCCCAAAACCCAGCAAACACCAGTATTACCAGTATACTTAATCAAATATAATTGACAATTAAAAATAAAAACAAACAACACATACTTCAATTATATAGTTAATTTTCGGGAAAAAATATCTTTTTATCCAAAAATAACATAAAGACGAATAAATTTTAAATCTCTATAAAAAAGGATAAAATAACATAAAAAACCCTTAAAATCGTTCAAATTATAGGCTCTTTTTTATCTGAAATCAAAAAAAAAAGGTCTTGTTCTCTCAATAATTAGAGAACAAGACCAGTAATTATGATTATTTTAAGTGGGCTTTAACGCTATATTACGTTTAAAAAAACACTTAAAAATGGATTACTTTTTAGCAAACAAAAGCTTACTATCCATTGAATCACCCTTATCAAGTTTTGAGATAGCAGCACCTAAATTATCCTTATTTAAAGACTGTAGATCTGTTGGATACTCAAAACGTTGAGGAATTCCTTGAATTACTACTCCTGGAATGAATTCATAAGTCGTAGACTTAATCAGATCCGTTCCAATAGTAACACCTGTTTGACCAGGTTGAATTAAAGTATTTGGGAAACCTGTTCTTCTGTACTCTGCCCAAGCTTCATTTGGCTGCATAAATAATCCGATGTATTTCTGAGTAATTACAGACTCCGCAGTTGCCGTTGGAAGTGCATCAATATAAGCAGTAATTTCAGCTTCTGGAACTCCAAACTTCTCCATCGAAGCCTTAATTCCCTTTTTATACCAATCATTATCCCAATTACTATTCTCTGATAATAAGAATGCAACTTCTGAATACTCCATTAATAACTGTGTATAATTTGGTTTATAAATGAAAGATCCAAACTGTGAAGCCAAACTTCCTTGAGTTTGAGATAAAGTAGATCCAATTCCGTATGGAGCTCCTCTGTATAGATGTAAAGAATCCTTTGATTTTTGACTTACATAAGCACCACCTTCAATACTATTACCTCCTGCAACACCAAAGAATGCAGTTCCGTAAGGAGCAGCAAATATGTATAAACGAGGATCCACTTGTTTAACTGGTCCCACTTCTCCTTTTAATAAATCTATAAAAGTACTAGCAGGTGAGAAGTCATTACGTCTACCATTCATTGCATCACTAAACCAAGGAGCTGGCATAACCACGTTATTCTCATAAGTTAATCCAACGTTATCCTCATTTGACTGCATTACACCTTGAGCGATAGCATCTTTAATATGAGCTTCTGCCTCAGGAATAACAGCTTTAACACGGTTAGCAACTCTTAAACGAAGTGAGTTTGCAAAACGCTTCATTACTTCAGGTTTTTTGAAGATAAAATCTCCATCCATTACCTTACTTGTACTCAAATCAATTTGCTCAGAAGCTTCTTTTAGCTCTTTCATTAAATCTTTGTAAATTTTTTCTTGAGAAGCGAATACAGGCGTATCATAAGCTATATCTTCTCCCTTAGACTGACCTTGGAATTCAGGATCATCTGAACCATAGGAATAGTAAGAAACATCTCCGTAAAGACCTACCAACTCTAATTGACAATAAGCAATCATAATACGTGCCGCTGCGATTTGGTTTTGGATATTTCCATACTCACCAGCCCATTTATCTGAAAGTTCAGGATTCTCACAGATTAATATGATCTCCTTATATTTTCTTACAGATAACTGTAAGTTGTGGTATAAACTATTATTAACACCAACTCTAAACACATATCTATCTTCCTCATTGTACTCACGCTGTGCAGACATTTGAACGATAGGTAAAGTCATACGACCTGAAGGGAAGCCTCCACGTGTATTGTCCATTAATGACTTATTTGCCTGGTTAAAAAGCCCAGATGTAGTAGCAAATGAAGGTGAGTTAGGACTCTGATTAATTTCTTCTAAGTCTTTATCACAACTGATCATTACAGATACAATTGAGAAAATACCAAGAGTATATAAAAATTTTTTCATCTTTTGTTAGAATTTAAATTTAACGTTCATTCCGTAAGATCTTGTAGATGGGTTAGAACCACCTTCAATTGCTTGAATGTTTCCACTACCATAAGAAGCCATCTCTGGATCCATACCTTTCCAGTCTAATCCCCAAGTAAATAAGTTTCTAGCATAAACTGATACTGTAATACCTGCGAATGGACCAACGGCTTTTTTAGGTAAATCATACGCTAAAGTCACGTCTCTTAATTTGATATAATCTGCGTCAAAAACGTTTTGAGCATCAACGGTAGTCTGGTGAGCTTTTGCCCAAGCCGTAGCAGTTACTACTTTTGTATTTTTCTGTCCGTCTTCTGTTACACCATCTAAAATAAGACCTGTTTCACGAATATTATTATCCGTAGTATTTGTAAATAATCCTGAGTAAGTACCAAACATATGTGATGTTGAGAAGTATTTACCTCCTTTTTGGATATCGATTAATGCACTTAAACGGAAGTTTTTGTATTTGAAGCTATTTCTAATCCCCATGTTATAGTCAGGTAAATAAGAACCTAAACCTTTAACACCTGAAGCTTTGTATAAACCATCTTTTCCAATAACTTTATTCCCATTGTCATCATATACGAAATCTTTTCCGTAAATCTGTCCATATGCTTCTCCAACTCTCGCTTCTAAGGTAACATTAAATGGAGCAGAAGTAATACTTACTGCATTTACACCATCAGCTAAACGATTTAACTCGTTTTTATTTTTAGCGAAGTTCCAAGTAATATCCCACGAAAAGTCTTCTGTTAAAACTGGTTTTAAAACAACTGTTGCTTCAAATCCTTTATTTGTCATATCTCCAGCATTTAACCACTCGTATAAATATCCAGTTCCACTATCGTATTTAACACTAGTAATTAAGTCTGTTGTTTTAATTTGGTAATAAGAAGTTTCAAATGCAATACGGTTATTTAAGAAAGATGCTTCAAGACCGATTTCTTTAGTTGTCATTAACTCAGGTCTTAAGTTTGGATTGTTCTTAGTATTACTAATTGAATATCTTGGATAATTTAAAAATGGCGTATCAGCAGCATAGTAATCAGATGTTCTGTATGAATCTGTATCGTTACCTACTTGAGCCCATCCTAAACGTAATTTAGCAAAACTTAACCAGTCTAAATCTGTCAATAAGTGAGAGAATAAGAATGTTCCAGTCACAGAAGGATATGTACTTGACTTTTTAACTGTTGAGAACCAGTCTGTACGAATTGTACCTTCTAAGAATAAGAACTCTTTATAGTTAACTCCAACAGATCCAAAAATACTATTTGTTCTTGCGTGAGTTCTATTATTAGATGCTAATGCATTTTCTTTACTATTTGATAAGTTAAAGAATCCAGGAAGAACTAAACCTCCAACTGTCCTACCATATAAATAGTCTCTTCTTTTTTCACTTCTATTGATACCAACGAAAGCGTTAACTCCGAAATTACCGAAATGATCATCAAAGTGTACACGTCCTTCGTAGTTGTACTCAGAAACATTACGCTTTGTAACTCCATAGAAAGATTGAGCTTGAGATCCAATAGCAACTCTTTCTTCCATATTCATACTATAAGTATCACCATATACTGTACCCACAGCATATAAATTATCTGTAAAGTTATAAGTAAGCTTTACGTTTCCATAAGTACGAGTTCTAACATCTTGAGATGTATTTTCATGAGCTGTCCAATATGGGTTGTCACTATATTTTGGAGTAGCATTATCCCAAGAAGTTCTATTCCAAGAACGTTGAGCACCTCCAGGAGTGATATAGCTTTTTAATGCGTTATAATCTAACTGTCTTTGAGTCCATTGGAAAAATTGTTTTCCATAAGAGTTATCTCCGTATCCCGTATCAGGTCTATTAAAACCTTTAGTGTAAACATAAGAAACGTTAGCATCAGCTTTAAACTTATCTGTTAACATTGTTGATGCGTTAACAGTGAAAGTGTTTCTTTGTAATTTTGAGTTTGGTGTAACTCCTTCTGTTGTATTATTTCCGAAAGACATTCTAATATTACTATCCTTAAAAGACTTTCCTACTGCAGCAGAAATATTAGATGTTACTCCAGTTTTGTAGAAATCTCTTACATCATGTCTAGATTTTTCCCAAGGAATTTCCTTCATGTAATCATCCGCAAAAGCAGGATCGAATGCATTCCAAGGTAAATATTTAGTCCCATCAAATTTCGGTCCCCAGCTCTCATCTGCTGAATAAGTAGGAGTGTTATATAATTTACCTCCGATGCTAGTTTGAGTCCAATCGGTACTAGATCCTCCACCGTATTCATTTTGAAGATCTGGCATAATATAAACGCTTTCTAAAGTCATCCCTGTATTAACCTCTACTTCAGTACGACCATTTTTAGCCGATTTAGTAGTATACAAAATAACTCCATTTCCCCCACGATTACCATATAAAGCAGATGCTGTACCACCTTTAAGTACAGTTACTGACTCGATATCATCTGGGTTAATGTCACTTGCAGTATCTCCATAATCGATACCTCCACCTCCACGTTGTGCACCAGAGCTATTGAAGTTTGAGTTATCTAAAGGAACACCATCGATTACAATTAAAGGACGGTTGTTACCTACAACCGACTTAACTCCACGTAAAACAACGCGAGAAGAACCTCCCATTGTAGAAGGAGCAGTCACTTGTAATCCAGCTACGTTACCTGACAAAGCACTTAAGGCATTGGTTTGTCCAGCATCTGATAACTCTTCACCTTTAACTTCCTGAGAAGCGTATCCTAATTTACGCTTTTCACGTTTAATTCCTAAGGCTGTAACAATTACCTCCTCTAGAAGCTCATCCGTACTACTCATAGCAACATCGTGAGTGTTACTTGCTCCTACAGTATACGTTACATCCGTAAATCCCATAAAGCTGAACAAAAGAACATCTCCTTGTTTAACTTGAATAGAATAATTACCGTCATAATCACTCATTGTTCCTTCAGAAGTACCAACTAGCAAAATGGAAACTCCTGGTAAAGGAAGCCCCCCTTCTGTAACTTTTCCAGTTAAGGTTTTGCTTTGAGCAAACCCAATCTGTGTACCTAGTGTAAGGAATAATAAAATAATCCACTTAAACTTTGATTCCATTATAAAAATTATTGATTAGTTATAAGCCAAATCTAGTAAATATTTTAGGTTAATTTTAACTTAATTAATTTTAATACAACATACAACAGGAAAATAAAATACATTTTCACCTAACTAAGCTAATATAACATATATAATCATTGCGATTTTAACAAAAAGACCTTTAAAAACCTAAAAAAAGCGCTAATAGATTTATATTTATAAAATTATGTTAAAATTATTTATTAAAATCAAATAAACTACTCAACAGACTGTAAATCAATTAGTTTTAATTTTTAAAAGAAAATAAATTTAACATATTAGTTTTAGTAAAAAAACAGTTTTTTATAACAATCTCCCGCAAATAAGTGCACAAAAACTATCCATAAAGCTACTTTAAGGTTGTAAAATAAGAAAGACAAAACTTATAAAAAAAGACAGAACAGTTTTGGTTTCTAAATAGATAAGTATAAATATCCATAAGACCAAGGCATTTAAATCCCAATCTATCTTAGTAAAACAACTATCAATATTTACTGAAAAATAAGATTTAGTAGAAAACACACTTTGTTTCTTAATTTTATGTTAACTAAACATATCAGAAAACCATAATTGTAATTAGAAAATAATTACTAAAAAACACCTATTAAGATAAACACACTCCCTCCTGGTCAAACAGTTGAAACACTTTGCGATTATAAAAGAAACTTCTGTTTGTGCAGCAAGATTATTTCTCTTGGCTTTTCCCATATCTTTAATGTAAAATGAATAACTTTGCCTCTTAAAACTCTTTATATGCTACTTAAAAATTATTCTGGGCTAACGCTTGAAGCTGCTACAGATGAGGCTGGTCGAGGATGTATTGCTGGTCCTGTAACCGCGGCAGCAGTAATTTTACCCTTAGACTTTGAAAACACTTTAATTAATGATTCTAAAAAAATAACTGCCAACTTAAGGTATACCTTAAGAGACATTATTTTAGACAAAGCATTAACTTATAAAATAACCCATATAAAGGAAGAAACCATTGAATCTCTAAATATTCTACATGCTTCTATAAAAGCGATGCAAGATAGTGTATTAGCCTTAGAGCCATTCCCAGAGTTTTTAATTGTAGATGGAAATAAATTTACTGCCATTGAAAACCTAGCGCATCAATGTATTGTTAAAGGAGATATGAAGTACTTAAATATAGCAGCAGCTTCTATTCTTGCTAAAACAGCAAGAGATGACTATATGGATAAAATTCATGAAGAATTTCCTATGTATAATTGGAAGAAAAACAAAGGTTATCCTACAAAGGAACATAGAGATGCTATACGCGAATTTGGCCCTTGTATCTATCATCGCAAGAGCTTCAAATTACTACCTGATCAATTATCTTTAGATTTATAAAACACAAAAACGGACTACCCACTAATGGATAGTCCGTTTTTCTATATATTAAGGTAAGTTTATTGAGCTTGTCTATCTCTAAAAAACTCTTCTACTACCTGAATTGTTTTATCTAAATCTGTTTGGCTTAAAGCATCAGTTATAAACCAAGTTTCATAAGCAGAAGGAGCAATATAAACCCCTCTTCTTAGTAAACCATGAAAGAAGTCCTTGAATAATTGATTATCCGCTAAAGTAGCTTGATCAAAGTTTTCAACTTTATCTTTTGTAAAGAATACACTCATCATTGACCCTACTTGATTAAAGCTATAGTCAATATTGTATTTATCCAAAACCTGAGCAATCCCTTTAGCTAAATAACTAGTTTTTTGCTCCAAACGAGAATAGAGCTCCTTGTCCGCATTTATATGCTCCAACATGGCAAAACCTGCCGCCATCGCAAGTGGATTCCCCGAAAGAGTACCAGCTTGATATACTGGCCCAATTGGAGCTAAATAATCCATAATTTCAGCTTTACCTGCAAATGCACCTACAGGCAATCCACCTCCTATTACTTTACCATACGTAACAAGATCAGCCTCTATATTAAATAATTCCTGAGCCCCACCTTTTGCTAAGCGAAACCCTGTCATTACCTCATCAAATATTAGCAAAGCACCATACTTATCACATAAAGAACGTAATCCTTGTAGAAAACCTTCTTTAGGTACTACACAGCCCATATTACCAGCAACAGGTTCAACTATAATAGCAGCTACTTGTTTGTCGTTTGCTTGTAATAAATCCTCTACACTTTCTAAGTTATTATATTCAGCTAAGAGAGTATCTTTGGCTGTACCTTGAGTTACCCCTGGACTATTAGGAGTACCAAAAGTAACAGCTCCACTTCCTGCTTCAATTAAAAAAGAATCCGAGTGACCATGATAACATCCCTTAAACTTAATAATTTTATCTCTATTTGTATACCCTCTGGCTAAGCGAATGGCACTCATACAAGCTTCCGTTCCAGAATTAACGAATCTAATTTTCTCAATATTTGGAACCATAGATACTGCTAGTTTAGCAATTTGAGTTTCCATCTCAGTAGGCATTCCAAAGGAAGTACCTAATTTGGCTTTCTCAATTACTGCTTGAACCACAGGCTCAAAAGCATGACCTAATAGCATAGGTCCCCAAGAGTTAATATAATCGATTAAAGTGTTACCGTCTTCATCAAAAAGATACGCACCTTTAGCACTTTTTACAAAAATTGGAGTTCCTCCAACTGAATTAAAAGCACGAACTGGAGAGTTTACTCCACCTGGAATAACTTGTTGTGCCTCTTCAAATAGTTTACTACTTCTTTGATATAACATCGTTATCTAATTTTTAATACTTGACCAATAGAAAGCATTGATCCTTTTAATTGATTGATTTTTTGAACCTGTGCTACACTAGTATTATATAGCTTGGAAATAGAATATAGGGTATCTCCTTTTTTCACAACGTGGGTTTTAGTAGAGGAACCACTAGAATTACTTACAGTAGGCTTACTATCTACCTTTACTTCATTCTTAGAATATTGACCAATACTAACTAGTAGTTCCTGGTCATACTCATATAAAGAATATCGTTCTATTAAACTGATTAATTTTTCTGCGTATTTAGGATCGGTTGCATAACCTGCCTTTTTTAATCCATGAGCCCAAGCTTTATAATCACTTTTAGGAAGCTCAAATAAAGTATTATAACGACTACGACTTGTTAGAAACAAAGAGTGATCTCTATAGGATTCAGAAGGAGATTCATATTTTCTAAAACATTCATCTGGCGCATCATCTGTGTGTCGTACAGAAGGTCCATTCCATTCAACGTGGCATTTAATTCCAAAGTGATTATTTGCCATTCTAGCTAAAGTTCCTTGTCCAGATCCGGATTCTAACACGCCTTGAGCTAAAGTGATACTTGCAGGAATACCATGGTCTGCCATATTGCTTTTAGCTACCTCTTTGTAGGTTAGTATATAAGTAGAAATAAGATCCGCTGTTACTTGAACCGAAGAGGTTGCAGTTAAGACTTCTTTAGAATTATTCTTTGAAGGTTTACTAGGCTTGCTTTCTTCCTTAGGAGCTACTGTAGTATTAGTCTGCTTTTGCTTTTCTAATTCCTTTCTACGCAACTCTTCCCTATATGCATTTTTGGATACCAATTCCTTATCCTTTACTTTCTTTCCTGTCAAAGTACTTTTTTTAGATCCGCAACTTGCCAGAACCACTAAGCAAAAGATAAATAAAACTCTCTTAATCATAACTTTTTAAATCCTTTAATTTTACTATTCCATCCTTGCAATCCACCAGTGTGTATTGCCAATATCTTACTATTATCTTTAAAGTGACCTTTTTCAATATCTTGAAAAATACCATAAAGCATTTTACCAGTATATATAGGGTCTAGAAGTATGCCAAACTGTCTATTAAACTCTTCTATAAACTCCAAAAGAACACTATCTACTTTTGCATAACCACCAAAATGATAACTATCAACAAGATGCCAATTTTCTTTATTAGTCCATTGGGCAATTTCATTCTTTAAGAAATCGCCTTTTAAGGCGGGATATCCCACCACACTTTGATGAATGCCACTACTTTGTATTAGCCCAGCAATGGTACCACCAGTACCTACTGCACTACAAATATAGTCAAACTCCATGTCCTTTGGTTTTAAAATTTCTTGTGTACCTAAAATTGCTAAAGAATTAGTTCCTCCTTCTGGTACCAAGTAAAAACAACCAAATTCCTCCTGTAATTGTTCAATGAAATCTGTTTGTGTTTTTTTTCGATAATCTTCTCTACTCACAAACTTAAATTGCATACCATAATCAAAAGCTTTGGACAAAGTAGGATTCCCTAAGAATTTACTAGCTATCTCCTCCCCTCTAATAACCCCAATGGACTTTAACCCCAATAAACTACATGCCGCAGCAGTAGAAAAAATATGGTTAGAGAAAGCACCCCCAAAGGTCAAAACAGTATCTATTCCAAGTTCTCTAGCCTTAATAAGATTATATTTCAATTTTCGAAACTTATTTCCTGAGACCTCTTTATGTAATAAATCTTCTCTTTTTATATATAAGTCTATTCCGTGTCCAAAGTCAAAGTTAACTTTCTGGTTTAAAACCAAATCATTTTCGAATAAATCCATTGTTTTTTCTATCTAAGTATTTCAACTTTATGTAAATAAACTTATATTTACTATATTTTGCTAAGCTAGTAAGATTTAATACACCTACTAGGTACAAAAATAGCGATTTACAACCAAGTATTTTGTAAATCAAATAAAAACAACCAAGATAAAACACACCAAAAAAATTATGACTTTTAAAGAAATGATTAGCCAAGGAATTCCTAATGAATTACCAAACAAACGGCCTTATAACCCCTCTTTAAATCACGCACCTAAAAGAAAAGAAATTCTAACACAGGAAGAAAAAAAACTTGCTTTAAAAAACGCATTACGCTATTTTGATCCAAAGCATCATGCAATTTTACTCCCTGAGTTCAAAGAAGAATTAGAAACATATGGGAGAATATACATGTATAGGTTTATGCCTGATTATGACATGTATGCTAGAGATATAGAAGAATACCCAGGTGAATCTCTTCAAGCAAAAGCAATTATGCTGATGATTCAAAACAACCTAGATCCAAAAGTAGCTCAACATCCAGAAGAATTGATTACTTATGGTGGAAATGGAGCAGTATTTTCCAACTGGGCACAATATTTACTTACGATGAAATACCTAAGTGAGATGAGTGATCAGCAAACCTTAGTGATGTACTCTGGTCATCCAATGGGTCTATTCCCTTCTCATTATAATGCACCAAGGGTAGTCGTTACCAATGGAATGATGATTCCTAATTATTCTAAACCGGATGATTGGGAAAAATTCAATGCCTTAGGAGTTACCCAGTATGGTCAAATGACTGCTGGAAGTTATATGTATATAGGTCCACAAGGAATTGTACATGGAACTACCATTACGGTTTTAAATGCTGGACGAAAAATTGCAAAAAACAAAGAGGACTTAAAGGGAAAAATATTCCTTACCTCAGGTTTGGGAGGGATGAGTGGAGCTCAACCAAAAGCAGGAAATATTGCCGGTTGTATAACAATATGTGCAGAAGTTAATCCAAAAGCCGTACATACTAGACATTCACAAGGATGGGTAGATGAAGTTATTGATAATATAGAAGACTTAGTTACTAGAGTAAAAAAAGCCAAAGACAACAAAGAAGTTGTTTCTATTGCTTATCTTGGTAATGTAGTAGAGATATGGGAAGAATTTGATAAAAGAAATTTATATATTGATATAGGTTCAGATCAAACATCCTTACATAACCCATGGGCTGGAGGTTATTACCCTGTTGGAGTAAGCTTTGAAAAAGCCAATGATCTTATGGCTAATGAACCAGATAAATTTAAAGACCTGGTACAAGAATCTTTAAGAAGACAAGCCAAAGCCATTAACAAACATACAGAGAAAGGAACGTATTTCTTCGATTATGGGAATGCTTTCTTATTAGAGGCCTCTAGAGCAGGAGCTGATATCATGGCAAAAAACGGCATAGACTTTAAATACCCAAGTTATGTCCAAGACATTATGGGACCTATGTGTTTTGACTATGGATTCGGACCTTTTAGATGGGTTTGTGCTTCTGGAAATCCAGAAGACTTACAAAAAACGGACATAATAGCATGTCAGGTTCTTGAAGAGTTAAGTAAAAATGCACCTGAGCAAATTCAGCAACAGATGCAAGATAATATCAAATGGATAAAAGGTGCCCAACAAAACAAATTAGTAGTGGGTTCTCAGGCTAGAATTCTATATGCAGATGCATTAGGACGTGTAGAAATAGCCAAAGCCTTTAACAAAGCAATTGCCAATAAAGAAATAGGACCTGTCATTTTAGGTAGAGATCATCATGACGTGTCAGGTACTGACTCTCCTTATAGAGAGACCTCAAATATTTATGACGGATCTAAATATACCGCTGATATGGCTATACATAACGTAATTGGTGATAGTTTCAGAGGTGCAACTTGGGTGTCTATTCACAATGGCGGTGGCGTTGGATGGGGAGAAGTTGTCAATGGTGGATTTGGTATGCTTCTTGATGGAACTAATCAAGCACAGAAAAATTTAGAATCTATGCTTTTTTGGGACGTAAATAACGGAATAGCACGTAGAAGTTGGGCTAGAAACCCAGAAGCGATGTTTGCTATAAAAAGAGCAATGGAACAAGAACCTTTACTTAAGGTCACTCTTCCAAATTTAGTAGACGAAAAATTATTCTAACTATAAATTCTAATCACTATGAGAGCATTGAAGTTTTTACCTTTAGCGTTTTTGTTGCTTTTCATTACTGCATGTAGTAGTGTAAAAGTAACCACCGATTATGACACTGCTATTGACTTTAGTCAATATAAAACTTATGCCTTCCTTAAAGAAGGAATCGATCATGTCAAAATAAATGACATTGATAAGAAAAGAATTTTATCTGCTATTGAACAAAATTTACAAGCAAAAGGTTTTGTAAAATCTAACACAAATCCTGATTTGTTGATTAACTTAGTTACTAAATCAAAGGAACAAGTTAACATTACAACAGTAAACAACAATAACTTTTATTCGCCATGGGGGTATTATCGCCCAGGGTGGGGTCCCTATTGGGGACCAAATTCAACCACTGTATCTACACAAGTACAAGGGACGTTATTTGTAGATATATTGGATACTAAATCTAAAATGCTTGTTTGGCAGGGAATTGGTACAGGTGTTATTTCAAATACGAATAACATGAAAAAGAGAGAAGAAAGAATTCAAGAATTCGTTAAAGACATTCTGAGTAATTTCCCTCCAGGTACTAAAAAATAATATTTCAAAAACAAATGGGCATTTTCAATATCTTTGAAGATGCCCATTTTTTTTATATACATTTCTAAGGGGATAAAATCCCTTTTAGAAGAATCGATACAACTTTACATAAACTATTTAAAATCTAAATTATGGCTTCAATGGAATACCAAAGCAATGAGCTAATTGAGAGATTACCAAAACATTTGAAACAATTTATCAAACCACAAGATTATCAAGACTATACTCCTATAAATCAAGCCGTATGGAGATATGTTATGCGAAAAAATGTGGATTATCTTGCTAAAGTAGCCCATGAATCCTATCTTGAAGGTCTTGAAAAAACTGGTATTGCCGTTGAGCACATTCCAAGTATGTACGGTATGAATCGCATACTTAAAGAAATAGGTTGGGCAGCGGTAGCTGTGGATGGATTTATTCCACCAAATGCCTTTATGGAATTCCAAGCTTATAAAGTTTTAGTTATTGCATCAGATATCAGACAACTAGAGAATATTGAATACACTCCTGCACCGGATATTATTCATGAAGGAGCTGGACATGCACCTATTATTGCCAATCCAGAATATGCAGAATACCTTAGACGTTTTGGAGAAATAGGTTGTAAGGCTATATCATCAAGTAGAGATTATGAAATATACGAGGCAATACGTCTACTTTCTATTCTAAAAGAAGCAGAAGGAATTGACCCGGAAGAAATAAAAAAAGCAGAACAGCAAGTAGATTACCTTCAAAACAATGCAGGTGAACCATCTGAGATGGCTCTTATACGAAACTTACATTGGTGGACCGTAGAATACGGCCTGATTGGTACAGTAGAGAATCCTAAAATTTATGGAGCAGGATTACTTTCTTCTATAGGGGAAAGTGCTTGGTGTATGACAGATAATGTGAAGAAGATTCCCTACTCTATTGCAGCGGCTGATCAAGGTTTTGATATTACCAAACTCCAACCTCAACTATATGTAACACCTGACTTTGCTTATTTAAGTGAAGTTTTAGAGGAGTTTGCCAATAAGATGGCTATTAGAAAAGGAGGTTTATCTGGGGTTGAAAAACTAATTACCTCTAAGGCTTTAGGAACTATTGAATTAAATACTGGATTACAAATCTCTGGTGTATTTACCAATGTAATTGAAAACGAAGGAAAACCAGCTTATGTTCAAACTACTGGGCCAACAGCATTAGCTTACAGAGAGAAAGAATTAGTTGGACATGGAGTACAAACCCATAGTGCTGGATTTGGAACAGCCTTAGGAAGATTAAAAGGAATTAATCTAGCTATCGAAGACATGAGTCCTAGAGATTTAAAAGCATACAACCTTTATGAAAATAAACCAGTAACTTTAGAATTTGAAGGAGGGATAATAGTTAGTGGTATTAATATTACAGGAATAAGAAATATTCACGGTAAAATTATATTGATTAGCTTTAAAGAATGTACAGTAACTTACAAAGATCAGGTATTATTTAGACCAGAATGGGGTACCTATGACATGGCAGTAGGTGCTGAAGTTATATCTGCTTTCTCAGGTCCGGCAGATTATAACAGTTTTGATTTAATTACTCACGTTCCTTCTTCCAAAACAATTAAAGCCAAAAGGGATGAAAACAAAATAAAATTAGAAAACCTTTACCAACAAGTTAGAGACTTTAGAAACGAAGGTAAAACATGTGATTTAGAGCTAATTTTAGACCAGCTAATCCAAGATTACCCTTCAGACTGGCTACTAAGCGTAGAAATCTTAGAAATGGCTAAAAAGTCAAATAATACATCCCTAAGTGATAAAGCAAGAAAGCACTTAGACAAAGTGAGCTTAGAAAGACCAAAAGTAGCTCATCTTATCAAAGATGGTATTGCTATTATTGACCTTGATAATTAAAGAGCAAACCCTTTTATAAGATCTTGCTCTTGATCTATAATATTTCCTTGATACTCTAACTTCCACCCTAAAGTATTAGTTAGAATCAAAATTTTAGAAAGTTCACTTATAAGACGATTCTCAGCATTTGTCTTTAAAGTGGACTTTTCTAATTTTTGGGCTATATCTAACCTAATCTTTTGATTAATCTTATTATAGTCTTCCCCTACAAAAGGATTGAAAGTACTCTGCTCTACATCATAAATGGTGAATTCAGGCATGATGTTGAGTTCTGGCTCTGGTATGTATAAAAGCTGAACCACCTTGTTCCTTTGATCAATTTGGTATTTCAACTGACTTAGATCATAGCTTATACTTGCCTTTGCAGAAACAATTACAACAGCCTTTTTATTGAAAGAAACTAAATTTAGAAAGTATTTCTGTTGATCTTTATAAGTCATCACTTGAGAAAACTGGGCTTCAGTCACCACAAGCTTACTCACATTTTTTAATTGCTCCTGTAGCATAGCTGTATTGTAGTTCATTTGGGAGTCTTTGGGTTCTACTACCCACTTATACACAACCACGCCTAAAAACATAAAAAACAGAACGATAAAAAAGCAAAAAAGTACTTTGAAAATTTGTCTCATAATTATCTAAAATTCATAAATGGATATTGGTCTAATAATTCATCAATTTTACTAATTAATGAATCTAAAAACTCTAAGTGTTGGCTAGCAGTTGGGTTAAAAGGAATATGCCCTAAACCTTTTTGCACTTGATCTACTTTCTTCATCACTGCATAACAATCCGGATGAATACAAAGGCGAACAAATTTCTCCCAAATATAATCAATTGCTATAGCGTTGGGATGAAGCAAATCAGCACCATAAAAACGATAATCTCTAAGTTCATCCATCATTATCTCGTAAGATGGAAAATAACTCACCCCTTGAGAGTATTCCCCTACTACCTGTTGGAGTGTAAAGTGCAATAAGGATTTACTGGCTTGATTTTCAACAAAACCATCTTTACTATGCCTAACAGGAGATAAAGTGGTAATAACCTGTATATCTTTATTATAATGCCTTACTAAGTTAAGAATTTCTTGAAAATTTTCCAATACTTCCTGATAGGACAACATTCGTTTATTAAATAATTTACCGTCCATCTTATGGCAGTTAGCAACAACTCTTTGAGTGGAGACATGCTCATATACCCAGGCTGTACCAAAAGTTAAAATACAGAAATTACTTTCTTTTAAAGATCTTCTTAACTGCATTATCCCAGCATTCAAAGCATCGACAATATCTTGAGCCTCTAAAGCATTTAAATCACTATGGGCCTCAAAACTACTCCAAATCTCTTGATTACAGAACACCTCATCAAGGGTAAACTCTTTTTCTTGGATTGCATACTGTAGCATATTTTTGATAGCTATAGGATGAAATAAAATCCCAAATGGATTTGTGTGTACCTGGAACTGAAAACTTTGTAATTTGGCACTCATATTGACAGCAAAACAGGATCCAATAGACAAAATCTTATCGTTATAAGTGATTTTGCGATCTAACTCTTTAATGCCTACTTCGGTAAGTAATTTCATAGTAGTAAAAATAAAAAAGATTCTCCTTATTTGGAGAATCTTTTTGTTATTCTATTTTATTTTAAAAAATCTTTTGCATGTGACACCGCTAGTGGAAGTCCTTCTAGGTTCTTTCCTCCTGCTGTAGCGAAGAAAGCTTGTCCCCCACCTCCACCTTGGATGTGTTTACCTAACTCTCTAACGATTTGTCCAGCATTTAATCCCTTAGACTCTACAAGGCTCTTAGCTACATAACAAGTCAACATAGGTTTGTCGTTTGCACTGCTTGCTAAAAGCACAAATAAATCTTCTACTTCACTTCCTAGCTCATATACAAGGTCTTTAGCGCTATTAGCATCTAAATCCACTTGGGTAGCTAAAAAATTAATGCCGTTTTCTAAAGTAATTTGTGTCTTTAATTCTGCTTTTAAACCTTTTGCCTTTTGCTTTAATAGCTCTTCAATTTGCTTTTTCAATTTAGCATTCTCTTCTTGTAAAGAAGATACAGCTTTGATTGCATCTTGAGGATTCTTTAAAAGCGATTTAATTTGATCTAAGGTTTTCTCTTGGTTATCGAAGTATTCCATTGCTTTTACATTAGTAATAGCTTCTATCCTTCTAATACCTGCTGCAACTGCTCCTTCGCTAAGTATTTTGAATTGCCAGATATCTGCAGTATTCTGAACATGGGTACCTCCACAAAGCTCAATACTCTCTCCAAAGCGAATCGCTCGAACAGAATCTCCATATTTCTCACCAAATAAAGCCATTGCTCCTTGAGAAATAGCCTCATCAAAACTAATACTCCTACTTTCTTGTAAAGGTAATTGCTCATGGATTCTTTGGTTTACAAAATCTTCCACTTCTTGCAATTGCTCTGTAGTTACTTTAGAGAAATGAGAAAAGTCAAAACGTAAATAGCTAGGACTTACTAAAGATCCTTTTTGCTCTACATGCTCTCCTAATACTTTACGTAACCCTTGGTGCAATAAGTGTGTTGCTGAGTGATTTGCCATAGAGGCTCTACGAGCTTGTACATCTACTTTAGCAATAAATTCAGCTTCTAAATTAGAAGGTAATTCTCTTACAATATGAAGAATCAAATTACTTTCTTTTTTAGTATCAATAATCTCTATATCTTGATTTGGACTACTTAATACTCCAATATCTCCAACTTGCCCTCCTCCTTCTGGATAGAATGGTGTTTTATCTAAAACAATTTGAAATAAAGTCCCATCTTTTTTACTCTCAATTTTACGGTATCTAGTAATTTTAACGTTATTCTCTAAAAGATCATAACCTACAAATTCCTCAACATTACCACCAATTAAAACACTCCAATCATCTGTAGAAACCTCAGAAGCAGCACGAGATCTATCTTTTTGCTCTTGCATTGCTTTTTGGAAACCTTGCTCATCTAATTCCAACCCTTTTTCTCTTAAGATCAAAGCGGTTAAATCAATTGGGAAACCAAAAGTATCGTATAGTTCAAAAGCTTTTGCCCCTGAAATCAGTTTTGTATTGCTTTGTGCAATAACGTTATCTAACAAATGCAATCCTTGTTCCAAAGTGCGTAAGAAAGAAATCTCTTCCTCCTTTATTACATTCATTACAAAGTTCTTTTGAGCAGAGATTTCTGGAAAAAATTCTCCCATTTGCTCGCTTAATACCTCAACTAATTGATGGATGAAAGCTTCTTTTTTATCTAAGAAAGTAAATGCATAACGAATTGCACGACGTAAAATACGGCGAATAACATATCCTGCACCATTATTAGATGGCAATTGACCATCGGCAATAGCAAAAGCGACAGCCCTAACATGGTCCACTATAACGCGAATAGCGATATTAATTTTATCTTGCTCTGCTGTATCAGCTACAATGGTATACTTTCCATTAGTTAATTCTTCAACTCTTTTAATCAAAGGAGAGAAAACATCGGTATCATAGTTAGATTGAACCCCTTGTAAAACCATACAAAGTCTTTCAAATCCCATTCCTGTATCAACATGTTGTTGAGGTAATTTTTCTAAAGAACCATCGGCTTTACGGTTAAACTCCATAAAAACGTTATTCCAAATCTCTACCACTTGAGGGTGATCCATATTTATAAGGTCACGACCACTTACAAGAGCTTTTTCTTCAGCACTTCTAATATCTACGTGAATTTCACTACAAGGTCCACAAGGTCCTTGCTCTCCCATTTCCCAGAAGTTATCCTTTTTATTACCTAATAAGATACGGTCCTCTGGAATTAGCTCTTTCCATAAATCCCAAGCTTCTTGATCAAAAGGCACATTTTCAGCTTCACTTCCTTCAAATACAGTAACGTATAGGATATCCTTTGGAATCTTATATACTTCTGTCAATAATTCCCATGCCCAGGCAATAGCATCTTTTTTGAAATAATCACCAAAACTCCAGTTCCCTAACATTTCGAACATAGTGTGGTGATACGTATCAATACCAACTTCCTCTAGGTCATTGTGCTTTCCAGAAACGCGTAAACATTTTTGGGTATCGGCGATTCGCTTACTTTTAGGGATGGCGTTGCCTAAAAAATACTCTTTAAACTGGGCCATTCCAGAGTTATTAAACATTAAAGTGGGATCGTCTTTCAAAACGATCGGCGCAGATGGTACAATTAAATGTCCTCTCTGTTCAAAAAAGCTTAAAAACTTCTGACGAACTTCTTGTGATTTCATATCTTTATGGAAACTAAATTTCACTTTTTATAAGGATTATCTATAACAGTCTAAAGGTGTTAAATAATCGCTAAATTAACTTTCATACTACTTTTACCCCTTGTTTTAAGGAGATAAAACCCCAGAAAAACCAAAAACATTTTATATTTTTGTTAGCTATCGGGTTTTATTACCTAAATGGAATAAAACTAAATGCAAAAATAGTGTTTTTTTAAAATATGGCTAAGGTAAAATATTATTACGACCCTGAAAAATTAGCATTCTTAAAAATACGTCCAAAAAAATTCAGATTTATTGGGAGTATATTTTTATTTCTATGTAGTTCAGCACTTTTTGGAGTACTTGGACTATTTACCCTAATTAATACAGACATCTTAGAGACACCTAGAGAAAAATTACAGCAAAGGGAACTAGAAGCCTATAAAACCAATTATATTCTTTTAAACAAAAAACTAGATTTACTAGCCCAAGTACTTGATGAATTGGAAACAAGAGATAATGACATTTATCGTGCTTATTTCAATACTGCCGCTATTCCAGAGGAACAAAGAAAATCTGGTTTGGGAGGTTTTAATAGATACAGAGAATTCATAGGTCTGAGCAATGAGAAGATTTTAGTCAACACCAATAAAAAAATTGACCAACTATCTAAGCAGATTGTTATCCAATCCGAGTCTCTAGATGATATAATTGAACTTGCAAAAGGAAAGGAAAAATTCTTATCTTCCATACCGGCTATTCAACCAGTAAAAAATGAAGATCTTAAAAGAATGGCCTCTGGATTTGGTTATAGAAGTGACCCTTTTACCAAAATTCGAAAATTCCACAATGGAATGGACTTCTCAGCAGAATTAGGAACTCCTATATATGCAACAGGAGATGGAAAGATAACAATAGCTAATAATAAGCTATCTGGATATGGTAATTTAATTGAGGTGGATCATGGCTATGGATATAAAACTAGATATGGACATCTTAGCAAATACAATGTTAAACAAGGACAAAGCGTAAAAAGAGGAGATGTAATAGGCTTTGTAGGTAGCAGTGGTAGGAGTTCTGGACCTCACTTACATTATGAGGTATATTATCAAAACAATATCGTAAACCCAATTAATTATTATTATGGGGATATCTCTGCTAAAGAATTTGAATTATTATCTCAAGAAGCTAACCAAGAAAATCAATCACTAGACTAATGAAATTTAATTTACCACCCAAAAGATATTATAGTATTGGTGAAATAGCCAAAGCCATAGGAGTTAATGCATCGACTTTACGCTTTTGGGAAAAAGAATTTGACTTCATCCAACCTAAGAAAAATGCTAAAGGCAATCGAATGTTCTCTCCTAAAGATGTAGAGAACCTTGAACTACTCTATCATTTATTAAAAGAAAGAGGCTTTACCCTAGAGGGGGCTAAGGAATATATCAAGAACAATCCCAAAGAAAAGCAAGATAATTATGAAATTATCAAACGACTAGAATACGTAAAAAAGACACTTATTAGTATCAAAAACGAACTTTAATAAATAAATATATATAAAGACAATGAAAAAAGCACTACTTCCTATCATCGCACTAGTAGTTATATTTGGTGGAATCTTCGCCTATGGTATTTCTATTAATAATACAGCTTTAACATTAAGCCAAGATGAGCAAAGCCAATGGTCAAATGTAGAAACAGCTTATCAACGTAGAAATGATCTTATCGGAAATTTAGTAAATACAGTGGCAGGTTCTGCAAATTTCGAAAAGAGCACTTTAGAGGGAGTGGTAAATGCACGTGCTAAGGCTACAAGTATTACAATTGACCCTACTAATATGACCGCAGAAAACTTAGAAATGTTTAACCAAGCACAAAGCCAGTTATCTTCTTCGTTATCCCGATTATTAGTTGCAAGTGAAAACTACCCAGAATTAAAAGCAAGTGCTCAATTCTCTAAATTACAGGATGAACTAGCTAGTACAGAAAATACAATTCAAACACAAAGAATTCGTTTTAATGATAAAGTAAAGCAATACAATAATTATGTAATGCGTTTTCCTAACTCCGTTTTTGCAGGAATGTTTGGCTACAAAGAAAAACCTTATTTCAAAGCAGTAGAATCAGCAAGCAAACCAGTAGAAGTGGAATTTAACTTCTAGAGATGAAACACATTGAAAACTTTCTAACTTCTGATCAAGAAGCTGAGGTAGTTCAAGCAATTGCTAGAGCTGAAGAAAACACCTCAGGGGAGATTAGAGTACATATAGAAACCAAAACCGATGTAGAACCATATACTAGGGCAACTCATGTTTTTGAGCACCTAGGTATGTTCAATACCCAAAAACGTAATGCTATCCTTTTCTATGTCTGCATGGAGCCTAAGGCTTTTGTAATATTAGGAGACAAAGGCATTAATAACTTAGTGGAGAAAGAACATTTTTGGGAAAGTACAAAGGAACTTGTCATTGATCACTTTAGACAAGGTAAATTCAAAGATGGCCTTATTTCAGGTATTACTAAGGCAGGAAAAAAGCTAGAATCTTTATTTCCAAAAGATGAGCTAAGCACCAATGAAATATCAAACGAAATATCAAAAAGCTAAATTATGAGCATAAACCAGCTTAATAAAATCTTTCATTCTTTAACAATAGTGGTGGTACTACTTATTGGTCAATTTACTTTTGCCCAATTTCAAATCCCACCTAAACCTAAGTTATCTGAACAAACCTCTTTGTATGATTACGCTAAGGTATTAACTAAAGAGCAAGCTAAATACTTAGAGAATAAACTCATAAAGTATTCCGATTCTACCTCAACGCAAATTGTTTTAATTACTGTAAACTCCTTAGATGGAGAGAACATTGATTACATAGGACCTGAATGGCTACAACAATGGGGAATAGGTCAAAAAGGCATCGACAACGGCGTAGTAATGCTTTTTTCCTTGCAAGACCGTAGAATAGGAATATATCCAGGTTATGGAGCTGAAAGTCAGATAACAGCCGGGCAAGGAGGTGAATTGATACGTAATGTAATTATTCCTCAATTTAAAAAAGGGGATTACTTTGCTGGTTTTGACCTTGGAATAGATGGTATTATGCAAATGCTTCAAGGTTCTTATAAAGCAGACAAACCAAGAAAAAACAACCAAGACCAAGGAGATAGTACCATGGGACTGTTTCTTTTAGCCGGTATAGTAGTTTTTATTATCGTGGTAATTGCCAAAAACAAAGATAACAACAATCGACATAATCCCCCACGAGGTGGACGTAGAAGAGAAAGTGTTTTGGGCGACTTAGCCAATATAATTATACTTAGTAGTTTAGGAAGAAGCCATGGCGGTGGATCCGGCTGGGGTAGCTCTGGAGGTTCTGGCTGGGGAGGATCCGGTGATTCTGGAGGCTTTGGAGGAGGCTTCGGAGGAGGAGAATCTTCTGGTGGAGGATCCAGCGGAAGTTGGTAATACAAACAAAAAAGGGGCTGTTTCACAATTGAAGAAAGCCCCTTGTTTGTTTAATAAATATCATATCTTACTTAGTATAAAACAATGACTTAATCTGGGATATAAACTATACCTAATGAATTAAGTCTGAATAACAGTGAAGTAACCTTTATGAGATAGTCTCTTTATTTTTTACCTCATCTTAATACTTCTCATAGCACTTCTTGCTTGTTTTTTTCCAAAAGCATTTAAATTATACACTAGAGAAAACATTACATACTGCTTTAAAACTAGAGACTCCGAATCTACGATCTGAGTTGGGTCAATGGTTCGAATAGAACTTGTATTTTGATTAAGTAAATCATACACCTTAACCTTAGCACGGAATTTACTCTTATAAAAATCATAAGCTAAACTAACGTTCCACATATAATAATCCTTTTGAAAACCACTGGCTATTTGCGAATTGTAGTTATAGGATATATCGTTTCCAAAAACTATATTCTTAGGCCAATAAGTAGTGGTTTGAATTCCTAAATTATGCACAAAACTAGTAGCTTTATCTACTCTAAAATTTCTATAACTAGTAGTATTATAGGTGTAGTTATAAAATGGCTTAATAATTAAATCATCTCCTAATTGATAATTAAGATATACCCTAGGAGTAAACACATTAGCATAAGCTTTATAAGCAAGAGCGTCAATAAACCCTTTCTTAAGCGAATTATTATATCTTAACCCTATACCAAACTTAAGAGTATGTTGATCCCATTTAGCCGTTTTAAACCATTCTGAGTTTAACCTTATTTGGTAATTTCCAGAGATGTTCTTGTAGGTAGATGTACTCTTTCTATCTGCATCATAGACCACATAATTTACAATGCTATTATTTTGAATGGAATTACCAATATTGATTACAAAACCATCCCTTTTCTGAAAATTATACGTTCTAAAGCCGATATTAAAGCTGTGATTACCTGTTGGTTTTAAATCTGGATTCCCAATAATAGTATTTAAAGGATCTGACAAATCTGTAATTGCTAAAAGTTGGGTTGCGCTTTGGTAAGTTAAACCATAGTTATACCTAAAGTTAACTTGGGTATTCTTATTAAAATAATATCTAAAAATGGACAATAACTCAGGGCTAACATAATTTTTATCCGCTCTATAATCCTGACTATTATACAGACCTGTTGCTTTTAAATTAGTTATAACAGCATCTGCTTGAAATTGAAAAGAAAACTTTTTCTTGTTCCAACTAATATTAGTATAAGGACGTAGTTGGTTTTCTACTGTCTTATATCTATTAGATTGTTTCTCATTAAGTATAGAGTAAGTATCGGTTTGCTCATCAAAGTCAAAAACTTGTAGATCGCTTATACTTTGGGTATAATTCCATTTACCTCCTATAATTAGCTTTAAAGAGTCATTTACAGCTAAGTTATAAGCTAAAGTGGTAGTGTAGGAGTCACTAGAGGTAGTAGTCTGTTTAAACTGCCTTCTATCGTCGTTTGGTGTATTACTTTGAAAAAATTCTGTAAAGGACTCATAAAAAGCCTCACCATTATTGGAGGAATTACTATTGTTGAATTCCAAACTTAAAAATTGACCTTCCTTTTCAAATTTTCTAATATAACGGATACTATTACTAAAACTATTACTATCCGAGGTATTGCGAGAAGTACTATTGCTTTTATTTACTAATTCCCTATTTTCATCAAAGGATTCCTCTTGTGATGTACGATCTCCTGAGGAACGATTTCTACTGAATCTAGGAGAAATATAAAGTGCATTTTTATCGCTGATATAATCCATGGATACATTAGCGCTTTGCCCTTGAGAAGTATTTCGGTACTCGGAAAAACTATCGCTAGAAAACTCTCCATCTGGCAAAAACTTTGTCATACTTCTTTTATCCCAATTCTTAGTATCACCATAACTATAATTATAACTACCATCAAGGCTTAACTTATCGTTAAAAGTTTGATTAATATTGGCTCCTAAAAGTCGAGATTCTGTTATACCTCCTTTACTCTTAGAAGTAGTCATATTATCAAACACATCATTCATAGAAAAACCACTAGCATTAATATTGTTAGCAGAGCCTATTACACTAAATTTAGTATTTTGAGTAAAGCTATTTAAAAACAAAGCACTTTCATAACGATCGTCACTACCATATCCTGCAGAGACACGACCAAAGTAACCTTTATTCTTATCCTTGTCTATAGTGATATTTATACTTGCATCATCACTTACAGCTGCCGACTTTGTAAAACGTTCTGTCTTACTTTTCTTGTCGGTTACTTGTATTTTATTCACGATATCAGCTGGTAAATTCTCTAGAGCTATTTTCCCATCTTCGCTAAAAAAAGGCTTTCCGTTTACAAGTATTTCACCTACTGGTTTACCATTGACAGTAATATTATTATTTTCGTCCATCTGTACCCCTGGTAACTCCTTTAACAAAGTTTCTAAGTTAGCATCTGGCCGTACTTTAAAAGAAGAAGCATTAAATTCCAAAGTATCTTTGACAATTCGAATTGGAGCCGCTTGGGCAATAATAATCACCTCCTCTAGATCATTACTTTGCTCGAGTAACACAATATCTCCAAAATCGATAGTTTGACTTACACCATCTTTAAGCTTCTGAACAAAAGTGGAAAACCCATACAAACTAGTGGATAAAAACAACTCCTCCTTATTTGGTAGTACTTTGAGCTCAAAGCTTCCATCTTGACCACTTAGTGAGTATTCCACTAGAGTAGAATCTTTCTGTTTAGAAACATAGACTGTAGCAGCTTCAATAGGACTGCGTAAAGAATCAACGAGCCTTCCTTTAAGACTATAGGTATTTTGCGCTCCTATACTACTAGAATAGAAAATCACTAAAAATAAAATAATATACTTCTTCATAAAAAAAACGATCTTTGTATATACAAAGACCGTTTTAGTATTATCTAGCCGAAAAATTATTTTTGGCGGAAATAAATGTCAATAGGCACACCTTGAAAATTATAAATTTCACGTAACTTATTTTCAATATAACGCTTATATGGGTCTTTAATATATTGTGGCAAGTTAGCAAAAAATACGAATTGAGGCGTAGGCGTAGGCAATTGCATACAATATTTAATCTTAATGTATTTACCTTTAATAGCCGGAGGTGGTGTATGCTCTACAACAGGAAGCATAGCTTCATTGAATTTAGAAGTTGAAATTCTTTGTTTTCTATTTTCAAATACTTCTACTGCAGTCTCTAAAGCCTTTAAAAGACGTTGCTTAGTAACGGTAGAAGTAAAAATAATTGGCACATCAGTAAAAGGAGCGATTTGCTCACGAATAGATGCTTCAAATTGTGCAGCAGTCATCGTGTCTTTATCAATCAAATCCCATTTGTTAACTAAGATTACAATACCTTTACGGTTTTTCTCAGCCAACCAGAAAATATTTTGATCCTGTCCTTCAAATCCTCTAGTAGCATCAACCATTAGAATACAAACATCCGCATGTTCGATTGCTCTAATAGAACGCATTACTGAATAAAATTCAAGATCTTCTTTTACTTTACTTTTACGACGAATACCAGCTGTATCAACTAAATTAAAGTCGAATCCAAATTGATTAAAACGCGTATCGATAGCATCTCTTGTAGTACCTGCAATGTCAGTTACAATATATCTATCTTCTCCAATTAAAGCATTAATAAAACTTGATTTTCCTGCATTAGGTCTTCCTACTACAGCAAAACGAGGAATTTGCTCTTCCTCTGACTCTGGTGAATTATCCTCCTCTGGTAAAGCTGCAACTACTGCATCTAATAAATCTCCAGTACCACTTCCACTCATTCCAGCAATTGGAAAAATCTCTCCAAGTCCAAGATTATAAAACTCAAAAGTATCCTCCATTCTCTTAGCAGAGTCCACTTTATTAACCGCAACAAAAATTGGTTTTGTTTCTTTACGAAGTAATCTTGCTACTTCTGCATCCATAGGTGTAATACCTTCTTCAACATCAACAACAAAAATAATTACATCCGCCTCATCAATAGCTAAATCAACTTGACGTCTAATTTCTCCTTCAAAAATATCATCAGAACCTTTAATATATCCTCCTGTATCGATTACAGAAAATTCACGACCGTTCCAATCTGCTTTACCGTAGTTTCTATCACGTGTTACACCACTAACCGAATCTACGATGGCGTCTCTTCTTTGAATTAGTCTATTAAAAAAAGTCGACTTACCTACGTTAGGTCTTCCAACTATGGCTACTATATTACTCATATTTCTTTATATAAATCGTACGCAAAGTTACTATTTACCCGCGAAACTTTAGAATTTATTTTACTTTCTATTTTTTTTGATTATATCCGAATCGTTTTAATTGATATTCGGAAGATCTCCAATCTTTATTTACCTTAACGAATAACTCTAAATGTACTTTCTTTTGGAAGAATTTTTCCATTTCTTCCCTTGCAGAAGTTCCTACTTTCTTCAGAGCTGATCCCTTATGTCCAATTAAAATACCTTTTTGACTATCTCTTTCTACCATGATTACAGATTTGATGCGAATAATCATTTCTTCTTCAAGGAATTCTTCTGTTTCTACTTCAACAGCATAAGGTATTTCCTTATCGTAATTCAATAAAATTTTCTCACGAATAATCTCATTCACAAAAAAACGTTCTGATTTATCCGTTAATGCATCTTTTGGATAATAAGGTGGACTAACAGGTAAAAGCTCAATGATTCTATCAAAAACTGCTTGCGTATTGAAGTGTTCTAAAGCTGAAATTGGAAAAATCTCTGCGTTAGGAACTTTCGCATGCCATAAGTCCATTTGCTCTTCCAGCTGTACTTGATTGGATTTGTCTATTTTATTTATCAATAGTAAAACAGGAACCTTACTATTTGAAATCCTATTAAAAAAGGCTTCATCTTTTAATTCCTTCTCACCAACCTCTACCATGTAGATTAAAATGTCGGCATCTTCGAAAGCTGTTTTCACGAAATCCATCATGGATTCCTGTAACTCATAGGCCGGCTTAATAATACCAGGGGTATCAGAGAAAACAATTTGATAGTCTTCCTCATTAACTATCCCTAAAATCCTGTGTCGAGTAGTTTGAGCCTTAGAAGTTATAATAGATAACCTCTCTCCTACTAATGCATTCATTAAAGTAGATTTACCGACATTTGGATTACCGATAATATTTACAAAACCTGCTTTATGTGTCATAATGTTTCTTTTTTTTTATCAGAACAAAGATAAGGTATATCCTTGATATGTAGATTATAATTAAGCATTAGTATTACCAAAATTGCACAAAATATTCATGTTTTTAATACAAGTACTAGGATAACTAAAATTCTCAATTATATTAAAGATAACGACTAAATAGCAAAAATAGAAATTAATAGCACTTTTTTTTCTTAGACCTTAAAGCCAAACATAAAATACATGGTGAACAAAAGAAACCAAATACCTAATATAAAGTTAAACTCCATTTAACAAAAAGCCAAGTAAGCAATTGATTCAACAAACATTAAGCACCTAAACCCTAAAAAACAGTCTTACATTATATGCTAATAAACTCACAAATACTTGTGTATGAAAAATATTGGTCGTACTCTTGCAGTACAATATCGCGGGATAGAGCAGTAGGCAGCTCGTCGGGCTCATAACCCGAAGGTCACAGGTTCGAGTCCTGTTCCCGCTACAAAGTAAAGGGGCTGTCTCTAAAGAAAAAGAGACAGCCCTATTTTTTTGCATTTTACTTCTGTGTGATTTTCGGTATTTTTCTAAATATGCGAAGCTCAGACATTGGAAAAATATATTTTCGGTATTTTGGTGTAAAAAGAGGCATTTTATGCCACTCTTTTTCTAATATTCTGTGCGATTGCCAATAATCCGAACTCTAA
>NZ_JBTXLS010000036.1:0-31925 GCF_054871665.1 Myroides sp. LJL115
TTAAGTCCAATTCATCGATAACCTTATTTACAATGCGTACTGGATGCAAGGCAGGAATGAAATCTTCCAAAGAATGAGGAATCAAACTCATTTGATTCTGATCGTAAAGTCTATAACGTGGTGCTTGTTTTGCCATATTTACTTGAATTACTTATACTAATTTAAGTATATTAGATTGAAATTCAAATAATTATAATGGTGTTTTTTACTTAAAAGTACAAAAAAGAGGCTATCTCATTTGAGACAGCCCCTTTTTTTTATTCCATTTTAGCCTATAACTAGACTGTTTTATAGGATAATAAGCAAAAACCTATTAAGGTCTTATTAAAAATACTTTGTATTCCAACAAATCATTTAACTTTGCATTATGCAAACGGAGAAAAAAGATATTAGAAGCCTGAGCAAAGAGCAATTAAGAGAGTTCTTTGTATCTCAAAAAGATAAAGCCTTTAGAGGTAATCAAGTATATGAATGGTTATGGACCAAAGGTGCCCATAGCTTTGAGGATATGAGTAATTTATCCAAAGAAACTCGTTTGATGCTTCAAGAGAATTTTGTGATAAATCACATTGAAGTGGATAATATGCAAGTTAGTAGTGACGGTACGGTTAAAAATGCGGTTAAACTTCATGATGGTTTAATTGTAGAGTCTGTTTTAATTCCTACTAAAACTAGAACAACTGCATGTGTTTCTTCTCAAGTAGGTTGTAGCTTAGATTGTGAATTCTGTGCTACTGCTCGTTTAAAACGTATGCGAAACTTAAATCCAGATGAGATTTATGACCAAGTTTTAACTATTGATAGACAAAGTAGAGAAAATCATAATATACCATTATCCAATATTGTTTTTATGGGAATGGGAGAGCCTTTAATGAACTATAATAACGTACAAAAGGCAATCGAGAAAATTACCTCTAGTGAAGGACTAGCTATGAGTCCAAAGCGAATTACAGTTTCCACTTCAGGTCTTCCTAAAATGATTAAGAAGTTAGCAGACGACCAAGTGAAATTCAAGTTAGCTGTTTCTTTGCACTCTGCTATTGAAGAAACTAGAAATAAGATCATGCCTTTCACTAAGAACTTTCCTTTAACAGATCTAAGAGAATCACTAGAATACTGGTATAGTAAAACAAAGAGTCGTGTGACATTTGAGTATGTAATTTGGAAGGATATCAACGATGATCAGAAAAGTATTGACGCTTTAGTGAAGTTTTGTAAATATGTTCCTTCTAAAGTTAACCTTATTGAATATAATCCTATCGATGATGGAGAATTTCAACAAGCAAGTGAAAGTGCTACACAAGCCTATATAGATGCTCTTGAAGCAAACAATATCACTGTAGTGGTTAGAAGAAGTAGAGGGAAAGATATTGATGCAGCATGTGGTCAATTAGCAAATAAATCATAAATGTTTGTTTGCTAAAAGATAACAGATAGGAATTAGTAGCTTAAAGGTGGTTTTTACAATTAAAAAACGTATTTTTAAGCAAAACCTATCCATAAATAGTCAATTAAAAGTAATGAGTATAGTACAAGAAATACAAAGCCCTATTTTACAGGAGATGGAGCTCTTTGAGAGTAAATTTCATAAATCAATGTCTAGTAAAGTAGCATTACTTAATCGAATCACTTACTATATTGTTAATCGAAAAGGAAAACAAATGAGACCAATGTTTGTTTTCTTAGTTGCAAAAATGGTTAATCAAGGCCTAGTGAATGAACGTACCTATAGAGGTGCATCGGTTATAGAATTAATTCATACTGCAACCTTAGTTCATGACGATGTTGTGGATGATAGTAATGAGCGTAGAGGTTTCTTTTCATTGAATGCCTTATGGAAAAATAAGATAGCTGTTTTAGTAGGAGATTATCTATTATCAAAAGGATTACTTCTTTCTATTGATAATGATGATTTTGATTTGCTTAAAATCATCTCAGTAGCAGTTCGGGAAATGAGTGAAGGAGAGCTCTTACAAATTGAAAAAGCTAGACGATTAGATATTACTGAGGATGTTTATTTCGAAATAATAAGGCAAAAGACAGCTACTTTAATAGCTGCATGTTGTTCTATAGGGGCAGCATCTGTTTGTCCGGATCAACCTGAATTAATTGAAAAGATGCGTTTGTTTGGAGAGACCATAGGAATGGCTTTTCAAATAAAAGATGATTTGTTTGATTATACGGACGGTCCTATTGGCAAGCCTACCGGTATTGATATTAAGGAAAAGAAAATGACTTTACCTTTGATTTATACTTTAAATAAGTGTGAGCCAAAACAAAGAAAATGGCTTATTAACTCCATAAAAAATCACAATAATGACAAAAGGCGAGTGAAGGAAGTGATCGCTTTTGTAAAAGAACAAGGAGGTTTAGATTATGCCACACAGGTAATGATTGAGTACCAAAAACGCGCTTTAGCTATTTTAGATCAGTTTGAGGATTCCGTTTATAAGGAATCTTTGAGTAGAATGGTTAATTATGTGATTGAACGTAAAAAATAAGTACGTAGGATAACTTAGCTTTATTTATTTAATAAAGCTTTTTTAATTTTGTAGTATATGATTTCCAAAGCAACCATTGATGCTGTATTTGATGCAGCAAGAGTAGAGGAGGTAATAGGTGATTTTGTTACTTTAAAAAAGGCCGGTAGTAATTTTACGGGATTAAGCCCCTTTGTTAACGAGAAAACACCTTCATTTATGGTCTCTCCAGTCAAACAGATTTGGAAAGACTTTAGTTCAGGAAAAGGAGGGAATGTCATTAGCTTTTTAATGGAACATGAACATTTTTCCTATCCGGAAGCTATTAGATACTTAGCAAAAAAATATAATATTGAAGTAGAAGAAACCCAACAAAGTGAACAGGATAAACAACAGACCAATGAAATGGAAAGTATGTTTGTTGTTAGTGAATATGCTAAGAAATATTTTCAAGAGACCCTTACCAATTCAGAACAAGGTAAAGCTATTGGACTTAGTTATTTTAAAGAAAGAGGGTTTACAGATAAGACAATCCAAGAGTTTGGGCTAGGATATTGTTTAGATAGTTGGGATGCATTTACTACACAAGCATTAGCCAAGGGGTATTCTTTAGAATACCTTCAAAAAACAGGTTTAACTATTGTTAAGGAGGATAGTGGTAGGAAGTTTGACCGTTTTAAAGGCCGTGTAATGTTTCCTATTACAAGTATGAGTGGCCGTGTTTTAGGATTTGGTGCAAGGATTTTAACCAATGATAAAAAGTCAGCTAAATATTTGAACTCTCCCGAGAGTGACATTTACCACAAAAGTAAAGTGCTCTATGGAATCTCCCAAGCAAAGTCACAAATCGCTAAACAGGATAACTGTTATATTGTAGAGGGGTATACCGATGTAATTCAAATGCATCAAAGTGGTATTACCAACGTTGTAGCTTCTTCCGGTACAGCATTAACTCCAGATCAAATACGTCTTGTAAGTAGACTTTCCAAGAATATTACCATGTTATTTGATGGGGATCAAGCTGGAATTAGGGCCTCTATGCGAGGAGTAGATTTAATTTTAGAAGCTGGAATGAATGTTAGGGTTTGTCCCTTGCCGGCTAATGAAGATCCAGACAGCTTTGCAAAAAAGCATACAAAAGAGCAATTAGAAAGATATTTTGAAGAGCATTCTACCGACTTTATAAGGTATAAAGCTAATGTTTTAATGGAACAGGTTAAAGATGATCCAATTAAAAAAGCTGACCTTATACGGGATATGGTTCTTAGTATATCTAAAATTCCAGATGCTATTCAAAGGGAAATCTATGTACAAGAATGTGCACGTATTATGGATATCTCTGAGGATGTTTTATTTAGTTCCTTAGCCCAACAATCTAAAAAAGAACTAAGAGAGGAAAATAGAAAATTCCAAGAAAATAAGTCTAATCTACAAGTTGTACATAAAAACCAACCACAAAAAGAGTCTCAAAGAGACCCGTTATACTTATTGGAAAGGAAGATCATTGAGATTTTACTACTTTATGGTAACACAACTGCAGTCTTCACCGAGTTAGTTTATCAAACTAACCAAGATAATGAGATTGAACAAGTAGAGCAAAAGATAGAGCAAAAAGTATACGAACGAATTTTCTTATCCTTACAGGAAGATGAGATTTCTTTTACCAATGATTTGTTTAAGGTAATATATAAAGAGATTATCCAGAGTTTTATGCAAGACAATTGGGATTTACAAGAGTTTTTAGTAAAGTTATCTCCGGAATTATCTGCTGAGGTTACCAGTATTATCATGGAAGATGAAAAGGAAGTTTTACATAATTGGGAGAGTCAAAATATTTTTGTAAAGAAAAAGACCGATGGTATAGAGCAATACGTTAGCGAAACAATATTAACTCTAAGGATGTATTTGGTTAATAATATTATTAGTAAATACAGAGAGAAGTTAAAAGAATCGGATCAAAAAAGAAGTGAAGAAATGCTTGGAGTAATCATGGATTATACCAGTTTAATGAATACATTTTCTCTTCGATTAGGACAGGTGATTTCCCGCTTTAAATCCTTGGATAAATAAAATAAACAAGGTCTTGACTATTAAGAGTTCAAGACCTTGTTTTTTATAATAAGTCTTTCGGTATAACACAAATAGGAATAGGGTTTACCTTATGTTGATTGATGGTATGTAGACGAGTAAAAATATCAAAAACTTCTTTTTCTCTACCACTAAAATCCTCGGAGGATTTTCCTTGTTCAAAAGCAATCATTGCTTTTTCTAATTCGGGGTAACTAGCCCCTAGCTGGTCCTCATCACTTCTGTCATCTCCAAACAATCCATCGGTTGGCTTGGCGTTAATAATATTGGTACTAACCCCTAAATATACTCCTAATGCTGTAACTTGTGACTTCATCAAATCAGCAATTGGGCTTATATCTACTCCACCATCTCCGTATTTTGTAAAAAATCCTACTCCGAAATCTTCAATTTTATTTCCAGTACCTACAACTAGGCAGTGATGGATACCAGCAATATAATATAGGGTAGTCATTCTTAACCTTGCTCTTGTATTGGCTAAAGAAAGCTGCTCTAAGCTTTGGTTATCACTTGATGGTAAAACCTGTGTAAGGGTTTGAAAACTTTGGGTAAGATCCGTAGTTATACTAGTAACATTAGTGAAATTATCTTTTAACCATTGAATATGTTCTTTTGCTCTGTCTACCTGACTTTTTTGTTGATAGATAGGCATCTCTACACAAATCACAGGTAAGTTAGTTTTGGCACAAAGGGTAGAAACTACTGTAGAGTCAATTCCTCCCGAAATACCTAATACAAAGCCCTTTACTTTAGATTGCTTTGCATAGTCTTTTAACCAAGTGACAATATGCTCTGAGACTTGTTTTGCTTTAAAATTTTTAAGTAGCATTGGGTTTTATATTATGTGACTAATAGGACTATCTTTATATCTTTGTAACATCTAAAATGTAAAATGTAAAATGATGATGGATATATTTTTCAAATTTACTAAAATATCAAGAGTTTGTGCCCTAGTAGTTTTAATTTTCTTAGTTAGCTGTAATTCAAAACAAAGTGAGTTAGATAAACAAATCTCCCAAATACCTATTACAAGTGAAATTATACGCTTTGATCAGATTTTTATAGGTACCCCAGATGATAGTTTATTTAGTGTTAAACAAAGGTTCCCTTACTTATTTAATGCTTCTATAGAGGATTCTTTTTGGCTTGCTAAAAAGAAAGATACTTTATTTATAGAGTTGAATGAGGAAGTAGATAAAAAATTCTCTAGCCAAAGCCTACAGGATCTAAATAAGGAGTTAATCGCCTTTTTTCAACACGTGAAATATTATTTTCCTTCACAAAGTAGTAATAAAAAGGTGATAACTTTAATAAGTGAAGTTGATGTACAAACAAAGGCTATTTATGCCGATAGTTTAGTTTTTCTTTCTTTAGATACTTACTTAGGTCAAGATCATAGATTTTACAAAGGATTTTCTCACTATTTGAGAAGTGACTTTAATGATGATCAGATATTGGCGGATTTAAGTAAAAATTTTGTACAACAAAATATAAGCGCCCCAAGAGATCGTGTTTACGTTTCTCAAATGGTTTTCTATGGGAAGGTATTATATGCTCAGAAAGCTTTACTGCCTAAAGTTCCTGAAAATATATTGATGGGATATTCCAAAGAGCAATTACAGTGGTGTCAGGAAAACCAAGAGTCTATGTGGCGCTATTTTATGGAAAATGATTATTTGTTTTCTACAGACATAAAGTTAATCCAACGATTTATAGAACCTGCTCCATTTTCGAAGTTTTATCTTGAAATTGATGAACAAGCACCAGGAAAAATAGGAGCTTGGTTAGGATGGCAAATTGTAGATTCGTATATGCGAAATAATAATGTAACTTTGCAAGAACTTCTTGATACAAACGCAGAAGAAATTTTTCAAAAATCAAAATATAAACCTAAGAAATAATGAGTAAGAATTACGTTTCTGATATTAATATTAGAGTAGAATTAGACGAAAATAGAGTTCCTGAAAAAATTCTTTGGAATGCAAAAGATGGAGGAGTAGAAGCAGCTCGCTCTAAGGCGATGTTACTTTCTGTTTGGGATGATAAGGTACAAGAGACTTTACGAATTGACCTTTGGACAAAAGATATGCCTGTGGATGAAATGAAAAAATTCTTTCACCAAACATTAGTGGCAATGGCAGATACTTATGAGAAGTCTACTCAAGATAAAAAAATGGCCGATACAATGCGCGATTTCTGTGACTATTTTGCAGAGAAGACAGAGTTGTTAAATAAATAATATATTCTCAATTGCTTTAAGAAGTATAGAGAGAAATGTATTTTTTAAGATGTATAAAAAAAAGGTAAACTATTAAGGCATATGCCCCATATAGTTTACCTTTTTTTGTTGTGATTAAAACAATACTTATTATTGAATCATTAGGTTACAACCTCTAATATCTGAATTGTCAAAACGTCCTAAGATTTCAAAAGTACCGTCTTCGTATTTTTTTCCTAAATCTTGTGTTGCTATAAAGCTACAAGAATTAATATTAGCTAGGTCAATCACATTAACCCCACCTGTTTTTCCTGGTGGCATATAATTAAAAGCATCCTGAGTATCTCTAATTAATATTTCCATCCAAGGAGGGGTATCGAAAATACCATCTCCTAGAGAATAACCTTGGGATAGTAATTCAGTCATACCGTATTCGCTATGTATTTTATTCACACCAAATCCTTGGGCTAAAATCTGATGTAATTCAGGACGTATCATTTCTTTTCTCTTTCCTTTCATACCTCCAGTTTCCATGATAATGGTGTTCTTTAATTCAAAACCTTGAAGCTCGATTAAGTCCAATAAAGCATATGTAACTCCAATTAGAAGAACATTTTTCCCTTGCTTATCTAATTCGATTATTTTGTGGGCTAATTCCTTATAATTATCTAAATAAAAGCCACTATCTTCACTTTTCGATTCTTCAATTAAATCTTGTACCATATAGATTAAAGAAGAGCCTTGTCTTTGTAAATAGGAAGGTAAAAGAGCCAATACTACATAATCTTCTATGTTACCATAAAAGTAAGAGAAAGCGCTTCTAAAGCTTTCTACATAGAAGTCAAGATCTGTTACATGGTGCTTACTTGTAATTGCCCCAGTTGTCCCACTACTAGTAAAGGTTTCTTCAATGGGCTCTTTACTACTAAGAACTTCTTTGCTTTTAAAAAACTCTATAGGTAGAAAAGGGATATCTAGTAATGTTTTTACTTTAAGGGGTGTTCTATCTAAGAGATCACAAAATTGTTTATATACTGGGTTGTTCTCATACTGATAGCGATATACTTTCATTGCTATCTTATGAAATTCT
Organism: Myroides sp. LJL115; assembly: GCF_054871665.1. Taxonomy (NCBI): domain Bacteria; kingdom Pseudomonadati; phylum Bacteroidota; class Flavobacteriia; order Flavobacteriales; family Flavobacteriaceae; genus Myroides; species Myroides sp. LJL115. The sequence continues at coordinate 7,877 of NZ_JBTXLS010000036.1, forward strand.
TTTTTTGTCTGTATTTGGGTTATTTCTGATGGTGTAAACACAAGCGTAAAATTTTTACAAAAGTATAAATAAAAATAGCATCAAAAATTGATGCTATTAAGTAAAGTATAGTATTGATTATTATTTAACTATTATTTTTCGAGTAGCTGTTGCATTATCTTCTCTTACTTTCATAATATAGATGCCAGCATTTACACTATATGGTAAAACTAGTTCTTTATTATGTAAAGTTACGGACAGCATTTTTTTTCCAACAATATTATATAACTCCACTTCTTTAGGAGCATTTTTAGTAGATTCTATATAAATCGTACTATTAATCATTGTCGGATTAGGATAAATAGATAACCCCTCAATACTTTGAGTAGAGTGGTTTGCCTGATTAGGTTGTAGGCCTTGTTGTGCCATAATACTACTGCTTCCAAGCATTGCTAGGAGCAATAAAAAAGAATAGATGTAGTTTTTTGCCATGGCTATCGTATTTATACAATAAAAGTACAAAAAAAAATCTATATATAAAAGAATTAAGTTTTGCCCTTTTGAGACAAAACTTAAAAATTAACATATTTTATGAATATTTAGTCACTAAGACCAACTGTCCATCCCTTAGCCCACTCTGGAATTTTTGCACCAGCACCAGCACCTTGGTTATTTCCTTCTACTAAAATATTGTTGTTGGTAACATCTTGAGCATTATTATCTAAAATGGTATATTTTTTCTCTACTTGATCAAATTGCACATTTTTAACTTGTAAACCTTTACCAATATGATCTATTGTAGCATCGTTTTCTACAAGTATTCCAACTTGGAAGTTTTTTAAGTAGATATTCTCAATATTGGCTTTAGTACCTACTCTTAAATGTAAAGCAGTTCTTGGCTTACCATCTACAGGAGCCTCTGGTGAACCAATTAAAGTAATATTTTTGATTGTAGGAGAGGATACCGGTGAGGCATTATGGTCTTTACTGTTATTGTCTGCTTCAAAACCTTTATCAGCAACTCCTTTTTGTATTGAGAACCAGTTCTCATTGGTACCATTCCATCCTTCTGTCCAGTCAAATTGGTCATCATCATTATTTGTAGATACTAAGTATTTAGTGTTAACTGTTCCACCAAACCATTCAAATCCATCATCTGATCCTTCATGTGTTTGAACATACTCTATGGTAGTACCGTTTCCAACTCCAAACATACTTAATCCATTGAATTCTTTTTCCGCATTGTAGTTAGCTCCTGCATATTCAATACGTAGATACTTTACCACTCCTGAATTATCATCTATTATATCTCCACCATAAGTTAAGTCAGATACTTCAGCTATTGCTGTTTTTCCTTTATTAATTGGAGCTTTTCCACAGATTACTAAGCCTCCCCAACTACCTCTTTTCTGGATGTCTGCTGTAAGTATAATAGGGTTTGTTTTAGTTCCTTCTGCATAAATTTTTGCTCCTTGGCCAATTGCGATATAAGAAGATGTTCCTCCTGTTCCAATGATTTTTGTTCCTGCTGGAATTCTTAAAACAGAACCATCTTGCATTTCCAATTTCTCTGAAAGTTGATAAACAATGGATGCATCTAATTCTAATACATCTCCTTTTTTATAGGTTCCTCCTAATTTGTTTTCAGGCTTTTTGTTATCATCTTCATAATTACTATCGTCTGTACTTGAGCAACTTGCGAATATTGCTCCAATTAGTCCTAATGTTACTACTGATCTAAAGATTTTTTTCATCGTGTTGTTATTTGGTTTATTGTTATACAAATATGCCTTTTGTTTTAGCAAAAGGCGTTAAGGTATTGTCAATGAATTATTAAGAATATCAGTGTCATATAATCTCTTTTGTTAATTAGAGGTTAAGTAGGTTATTTTGCTCTGTACCAAAAAGAAAATGCCTCAAAGAGCATTTAGCTTTTTGAGGCATTAATCCATAGGAAAAAATATTTTTATAACAATAGTTTAAAACTTATAGCTTAAACTCAGGCTAATATTCTGTCCTAATTTATAAGATTGTACTAGTAGATCTTTAGTCAGATTTTCTTGCTTTCTTTGAATTCTAGGATCTAATAAGTTTTTAGCGCTTAATCCAATAGCAAAGTGTTTATTCCACTGGTATTTAGCATTAAAATCTAGTACTCCAAAAGCCTTATCTACTAAGTTACCACTTCCTTCTGTTCCTATACTTTGCAATTTGTCAGAGAAATGCGCATAAGAAAGAGTTGCTAAAAACGCTGATTCTTCCCATTGCTTTGTATAAGTAATATCTGCATTAAGTAATAAGTCTGAAGCTCCAGTAAAGGCTGAACTTTTGTGGGTAAATAAAGTGTTGATGTAGCGGTTTTCTCTATTCACTTTTTCATTATCCAATTTTTGATAAGTCTTCATAATGGAAGCATTTAATCCAGCAGATAATTTATTGGTTTGTACATCGCTAAAGTGGATAATATCTTTTTTAATTTCTATCTCTGCACCATAAGCTACTCCATAATCTCCAGTATTGGCATAAGTGATATCATTTGAAGAGGATGCCATTACAATTTCGTTTATTGGGTTCTTTATGTATTTTCCAAAAGCAGTAACAGCGAACACTTCGTCATTTTTAGGGAAAAACTCCCACTTTAAATCTAAGTTATAATCATCTGAAGCATAAACATCTGGGTTTCCTACCTTTATCTCTGTTACGTCTTCATAAATGAATCTAGCTCTTTCCTTGAACTGAGGAAGCGTATAGGTCTTGGACATAGCAAGACGTAGATTCTGTAAATCCGTTAAAGCGTATTTTAAATGTAGTGCTGGTAAAACGGCATTTTTATCTAATTTATCGCTTGTAGTTTTACTATCTAGTTGGGTTTGCCAAGTTACTTTTTGGCTGATAGTTTCAAATCGAACTCCTAAAACACCTGTTAATCGAGGACTTAGTTGGTATTGAAGATTAGCAAAACCTGCTTGAATATCTAGTTTACCTTCATAAGTTTGAGGTTTAAGAGCATTTGGAGTTGTTGATCCACCTCTAAAGGTATATATATCGAAATAACCTTGGGAAAAGTTAGCTTGGTTAAAAAATGCATCTAAGTTATTTGGGTCAATATTGTTATTGTAGGTATTATTGATTCCAAAAACATATTGTGTGGCTTGGAACTTTCTATCTTTTGTTCTTCCGTTATAACCAAGAGTTAATTTAGCTTTATAGTTCTGATCGTCATCTAAAGCAAATTTATAGTCTACCGCTAAAGATGCAGCATATTCTCTTTCCGATAAATTTTCAAAGTATCTATTATTGTTTGAACGTGCATTGGTTGCAAATACATATTGTTCTTTACCAATTACCTGGTTTAGCATATATTGTTGACGATCTGGTGTTCGAGAAGAAACATCATTTGCAGAAGCTCCCCAGTTTACTTGAATTTGATCCGTAATAGTATGAGAACCTAAAAGCTGATTTACAAAAAGACGATTTTGTTTGTATTGTTGTCTTTGGATTAGAGTTTCACTCTCTTGTCTATCAGGAGTAACATCTACTATATATCCGTTATAAAGGTCATTTTTTTCCTGAGAGTCATTAATAAATAGGAAATTATATTTAATGGAGTTATTAGGATTATAATCAAAGTCAGCATTAAACATTGCAGTGGTATTTGTGCTGTATTGGTAAGATTGTAAGTTTAAATCCTTTGTGAATATATCCTGAGCTTGCGCTGTTCTACTAACCCCTTGTCTATATTTATAATCATTAGAAAAAGACGCGGTTGCAAAAAGGTTTAATGTACTTTGTCCAAAGTAGAAGGTTTTCCCAGTATTTAGACCTAAGGAAGCTCCTATTGGATCTTGTGATTTTGTTTGTGTTGAATGGGTAAACTTATAAGAGGATAAAGCATTTTTTGGCATGTTGTTATTAGAAAACCCAAAATAATCTCTTCCAGATAAAACTTTAAAAGGAGTATGACCAGTTGCGTTGGTATTAATGTTGGATCCCATAGATACTTGTAGGTATGGGGCAGCATTGTGTTTTTTAGAGTTTATATCTATATTTCCTCCAGCAAAATCTCCATAAGAAGATACATTGTAGGTCTTATCTATTGATATATATTCAATGATATCGGTATTAAATATACCTAAGTTGATGTTTTTCTTTTCTGGATCATCTGAGGAAAGAGGCATAGCATTATAATAGGAGCTATTATATCTATCTCCTAATCCTCTTACAAAGATAGTTCCACTGCCTTCTTGTTTAGAAACACCTGTTGTTTTAACTACAGCACCTGCCGCATCACTAACCCCTTTTTTTGCTAATTCTTGAGAGCCAATATGCTGTTGTATTTGTGCCGATCTTTGTTGATCTAACAATAAAGTAGATTCATTAGCTCTAGATCGAGTTGCTATTAAAACCACATCTTCCAACTGAGTAGAATCATCTAAGAGCTCCATATCGATTGTAATGGTTTTTTCAGGTTCCACTTGGATTGTTTTCTGTTCTGAATTGTATCCTACGTATTGGAAAGTTAAGTCATAATTTCCAGGGGATAAGTCAAAACTATAGTTACCATCTATATCTGTGGTAAAGCCTTGATTAGTCTGTTGTACTATAACAGAGGCGAAGGCTAAAGGTTCTTGATTCTGATAATCTTTAAGAGTACCTTTTACGTTTCCGTTTTGTGCAATGGAAGTAATGCAGGCTAAAAGAGTACCGATTGCGAATTGTAATTTCATAAGTTCAGTGTTGTAATTCTTTTGCAAATAACACTGCATTTGTTGGACTTTAAGTTAAGTGAATTTTAAGATTAACAGTTTCTAATGTTAGCAAATGGTTAAGACATTAAATTATTGTAAATTTATCATTTACTAATTAGGAATCCTCTATATTTGGGCTCTTAACACACAATCACATTATGAAAAATCAAGATATTAAGATACTTTTAGTAGACGATGAGCAAGATATTTTAGACATTATAGGATATAATTTACAACAGGAGGGCTATAAAGTACAAACAGCAAATAATGGTAAAAAAGCTGTAGCAGCTGCTTTAGAATTTAGACCTGACTTAATTATTCTTGATGTGATGATGCCTGAAATGGATGGAGTAGAGGCATGTGAGATAATTAGAAAAACGGATGGTTTTGAAGATACCATTATTACTTTTTTAACAGCAAGAGGAGAGGATTATTCTCAAGTAGCAGGTTTTGATGCTGGAGCAGATGATTATATCACTAAGCCCGTTAGACCAAAAGTTTTAATGAGTAAGGTTAAGGCGCTTCTGCGTCGTAGAAAATCGGTAGAGGTTAATGACTCTAATAATATTGTAGTTGGTGATTTATCTGTGAACAGAGATACCTATAAGGTAGTTCACGGGGATATAGAATTAAACCTACCTAGAAAAGAATTTGAATTATTGTCTTTACTAACTAGTAAACCAGGAAAGGTTTTTACTCGAGAAGAAATTCTAGATCTAGTATGGGGTAACGAGGTTGTTGTTGGAGGTAGGACAATTGATGTGCATATTAGAAAGCTAAGAGAGAAAATTGGAGAGGATCTTTTTAAAACCATAAAAGGGGTAGGGTATAAGTTTGAACCTAAAGCTTAATCTGTAATATGTCAACGCATTTTAAAAAATCCTATAAATTCGCTTTAAAGAGTGCTATTTACATCTCTATTGTTACAAGTATAATGCTACTAGCTTTAGAGTTATTTTTCTTTGATGCTGTTTGGTGGTTTTACCCCATACAGTTATTCCTGATTTTTGTCATTTGTTTTTTTATCATTCAATATAGAGTAGAAAATTTTATCTATCGTAGAATTCAAAAGATATATAATAATGTATCTTTATTGGAACACAGTGATCTTCGCAGTAAAGCGGTGACAACTGATATGACTACTTTAACCCAAGAAATCCAGAATTTTGCTAAAAAGAAAAAGATAGAGATTGAATCTTTGCAAGTTAGAGAAGAATATCGAAGAGAGTTTTTAGGTAATATCTCTCATGAATTAAAAACGCCATTATTTACTGTACAAAGCTATTTAGAGACCTTAATAGATGGCGCGGTAGATGACTTAAAGATAAGAGATCAGTATTTAGATCGTGCTGCCCAGGGGGTAGAACGATTAATTTATATTGTCAAAGACCTAGATATGATTTCCAAATTAGAAACTGGGGATTTACACTTGGATATATCTACTTTTGACATTGTAGAAAGCATACATGAGGTATTTAATTTTCTAGAGTATAAGGCTAAGAAAAATGGTATTTCTTTGTTGTTCGATTTAAGTTATGATAAGCCTATTTATGTCAAAGGTGATAAAGATAGAATAGGACAGGTTATCACTAATTTAGTTGAAAATTCCATTAAATACGGTAAAAATAAAGGAACCACTGAGGTGAGTATAGAAGATTTAGTCAATAATAAATTAATAATCCGAATTACCGATAATGGTGAAGGTATACGCAAAGAATTCATACCAAGGCTTTTTGAACGTTTTTATCGCATTGATAAAAGTGGATCTAGAGTGGTTGGAGGTTCGGGTTTAGGATTATCCATCGTTAAGCATATTGTGGAGGCCCATGGCGAACACATCTATGTTGAAAGTAGTTATGGCTATGGTTCAGAATTTTCTTTTACTATAGAAAAGGCCTAGAAAACGGATTCTTTCTGATTTATAATACACTATAAGAAGTAAAAAAGAAAATTAGAACATTACTTTCATTATATTTATTTAATTTTGCTCAAATTTTATAAAAGACATTAAGGTGGGAAGTAAGAATAAATTAAAGAGATTTAAAGAAAACGAGACGTTCGCAAACGTGTTTCAGCCAACTAGAGAGCAAATGATAGAAGGTTTGCCTTTGAAAGGTAAGTGGGCACAAGAATTCTTTAAAAATGATAATCCTATTGTTTTAGAATTAGGATGTGGTAAAGGAGAATATACTGTTGAATTAGCTAAGCGTTTTCCAGAGAAAAACTTTATTGGAATTGATATTAAAGGAGCAAGATTTTGGAGAGGTGCCAAAACTGCTGTGGAATCTGGCCTTGAGAATGTAGCTTTTATTCGTACACAAATTGAGCTTTTAGAAAATGCTTTCGCAGAAGGTGAAGTAAGTGAAATATGGATTACTTTCCCAGACCCACAAATTAAATATAAAAGAACCAAACACCGTTTAACTAACTCGGAATTCTTACAACGTTATAAAAAAGTTTTAAGTAGCGATGGAATTGTAAACTTAAAAACTGATAGTGAGTTTATGCATGGGTATACGCTAGGTTTATTGCATGGTGAAGGTCATGAGGTTTTATATGCAAATCATCATGTATATAAAAATGAGGGAGCTCCAAGTGTAGTTACAGAAATACAAACTTTTTACGAATCCCAATATTTAGAGCAAAATAAGGCAATTACTTATATCCAGTTTAGAATTAAATAAGGTGTAAGTATGGAGGCTCTAACATTATTGATTTTTGGATTTATTGCAGCTTTATTAGGAGTATCCCTACCAGGGTTACTTAATATGACTGCTGTGAAAATAGCCAAAGAGCATGGGGGTAAAAATGTCTTTCAATATGTATTAGGTGCTTTAATAGTCATTTTTGTTCAGACTTATATCGCTGTTTTTTTCGCAAGACTTATTGAATCTAGTGATTTTATAACGGAGATATTACATGAGATAGGATTGATCATCTTTGGAGGATTAACCATTTATTTTTTAGGTTTTGCAAAGAAGAAAAAACCAGATAGTAAATTAGATACTACAAGAAAGAATAAACCATTTATTTATGGGGCATTATTAGCCCTTATAAATGTTTTTTCTATTCCTTATTACGTTTTCTTAAGTGTCACTTTAGCAAGTTATGAATATGATATTTTTCATTTTGCTAATACAACTGTTTTTTCTTTAGGGGTAACAATAGGTTCGGCTTTAATGTTTTATCTCTACATATTGTTATTTGAAAAAAGGCAAAATAAGGATGGATTTATCTTGAATAATTTAAATTATGTAATAGGGACTATTACTGGAGTAATTTGCTTAATTACTATTTATAAATTGTGGCGTTAAACAAATAATGGCAGAAAGGGATTTTTTTGAAAGAGTATTTCAAGTAGTGCGTCTTATTCCTTTTGGAAGAGTTACAACCTATGGCGCTATTGCAAACTACCTTGGTAGTGCAAAATCTGCTAGAGTGGTTGGATATGCTTTAAACTCCTCTAAAGCAGAGATGGATATTCCAGCTCATCGGGTAGTTAATAAAGATGGCTTATTAACTGGAAAGAAATATTTTCAAGGAATAAATCTTATGCAGCAACTCTTAGAAAGTGAGTCTGTGCTTGTGTTAGACAATAAAGTAAAAGATTTTAAATCACTCTTTTGGGATCCAACTAAAGAGTTATAGATAAAAATAATTTTAAGAACATTCTACAATTGGGTAGAATGTTTTTTTTTATTGCTTTTTTTTTAAGTAATTTTATTGGAATTGAATTTTAAGCTCTTCTCATTGAAGGTTTTATTGTCAATTAACCTAACCAATAATATTAAATTATGAGAAAATTATTTTTATTGTTTCTTTTAGTAGGTTTAAGTGGTCTTGCTCAAACTAAGGAGAAAAGAGAGGTGGGAGATTTTGATGCTATTAAAGTTTCTCAAGGTATAGTAGTGGATTTTTCCATTGGAAATTCTAAAAGTGTAGAAGTAGATGTGGAGGATAGTGAGGATCTACAATATGTAAAAACAGAGGTAGACAATCAAGGTGTTTTAAATATTTATATTGAAAACTCGAAAGTTTCTAGCAGCAGTGATAGAAAAGGTAAGAAATTTAAAATATTTAATAATGTTATTTCTATCCGAAAAGTACATGTGAAGGTGAGTAATCCAACTCTAGTAGCAGCTTATGCTAGTTCAAGTGGGAAAATTAATTTAGAGAATGAAATTAAAACAAAGGTATTTACTATTAATAGTAGTTCTTCAGCAAAAGTACAGGCAAAATCAGTGCAATGCGATAATTTAACTATCACAAGTAGTTCTTCTGCCGATGTTGAAGGGGTTTTCCAAGTTACAGATGCTTCTAGCCTAAAGGCAACTTCTTCTGCTAATATTGAAGCTATTGTACATACAAAACAAATGGAGGTAAGTTGTAGTAGTTCTGCCGATATTCTTTTAACGGGACATGCTAAAGAAACACAAGCTTCTGTGAGTAGTTCAGGATCTATTAAAGCCTTAGATTTTGAAACAGATGATTTACAAGGGAAAGCTTCCTCCTCCGGTTCTATGCGCTTCTTGGTAAATCAAAAAGTATTTGGACGCGCTTCTTCTTCAGGTAGTATAAGCTATAAAGGACAAGCAAGTATTGTGGAGTCTAATACTAGCTCTTCAGGTAGTGTAAAGAAAATACAATAATATAAAACAGTATTTAAATAAAAAATGTAGAGGTAGTGGAAACACTGCCTCTAGTTATTTAAAGCAAAACTACAAGTGAATATACTTTGATTTTCTACAAAACAGTAGCTTAATGTACCATTATGCATTTCTACAATATTTTTACTTAGCGGTAGTCCTATTCCTGCTCCTTCTATCCTTGTGGTATAAAACGGGATGAATATTTTCTTTTGTATTTCACTAGTAATACCAGGACCGTTATCGATAAAATCTATGTTTAGTCGATGATTTGTACAATGGACTTTACAGGTAATATATCGGGGTTTATTTTGCTTTTCAACTGCATACATTGCATTAGTTAGAAGATTAATGAATACCTGCTCCATTTGTAATGGATCCCAGTTTACTTCTAGATCTTGAGAGCATTGGAGTTCAAATACGATGTCTTTTTGCTCCAAAAACGTTCTTAAAATGGCATATACATTATCTAAGGTATTTTTTATTTTGGTTGGCTTTTTATTGGGTAGTGGCAACATAGTAAGCTTTCTATAGTTGTCGATAAATTGTTTTAAATGTTGGGTTCGATTAATTATCGTTTCTACACTTAACAATAAGTCATCCATATCCTCTTGTTCTAAGCTAGGAGTTTGTAGGATTTCTCTTGTATTATGGGCTAGAGAATGAATAGGTGTAAGCGAGTTCATAATCTCATGAGAAATAACTTTAAGAAGGTTCTCCCAAGTGTCTTTTTCTTTTTTGTCTAATACTTTTTGAATAGAGTCAAGTAGGATAATATAATATTGATTCTGTGGACTTTTGGTAATACTTGTTTGTAAGATGAAGGTTTGAAGGGTATCATTATTAATTTTAATTTCAATAGTCTCTTTAGATTCTTTAAAATCTAATTTCTCTATATGCTGGGTAAATCCATGGATTGATTTACTCAAACTTTTCCAAGAGTTTATCTTAGGAATGGAAAATAGATTAGTAAAATAATCATTTATTAAGAAGATCTTCCACCTAGCATCTTTTTGCTTTTCTAGAATAAGAATCCCCGTCTCTAGACTATTTAAAAGCTTATCGTACACTAACTCTTGTATTAAGTTAGCTTTATGGCTTTGCTTTTGCTGATCATAGAGTCTTTGTACATTTCTTAGCGTGGAACAACTATATAAGGCTCTGTTTTTGTTCATATCCATGTCAATAGTGTAATCTTCATAAATCATAGATTGAATTATACTATTGGTAATTTTATTGATTTTATTTTGACTGTAATAAAGTTCAATAATAAAGCCAATTGTTGTGATGCCTATAATTATTGAACTAAATATAAAGCCATTTTGGTAGACTATTATCACTAATGTACTTAAAGCAAGTATTAGGATAATTCTAAGGATATAAAACAAAAAAGCACGCATATTAAAAGTTTATTTGGTATTTTTCTAAACGGCGATATAAAGCAGAACGGGATAGACCTAGTTCGCGGGAACAGCGTGTAATATTACCACCATATTGCTGCATGGCTCTGATTATAGTTTGTTTTTCTATTTGCTCTAAGTTGGTTTGCTCCATATTCATAGTAAGTTCTACTGCCTCCTGGGTAGATATATCAAAATCTTGCAAGCATAGCTTGTTATCTTCACAAAGTATAATAGCTCTTTCTACTTTATTTTGTAATTCCCTAATATTACCCGGCCAATTGTATTGTATTAAACCTTGTAGGGTTTCTGGGGTAATTGTAGGTATTTCTTGACCATATTGCTCTGCATACTTTTGTATAAAGTAGCTCAAAAGTCCTTCTATATCTTTAGGCCTTTGCCTAAGAGCAGGAAGTAGCAATGAGATAGTGTTTATTCGGTAGTATAAATCTTCCCGAAAAGTCTTATCCTTAACCATTTGTTCCAAATCTGCATTAGTGGCACAAATAATACGAACATCTATTTTTCGCGATTGGGTTTCCCCTAGGCGAGTGATACATTTATTTTGTATAACCTGTAATAGCTTAGCTTGTAAATGCAAAGGTATATTGGCAATTTCATCTAAGAAAATAGTGCCGCCATTGCTGTTTTCAAATCTACCAGCAGTATCTATTTTGGCATCAGTAAAGGCTCCTTTTGCATAACCAAATAGTTCACTTTCAAATAAATTTTCATTTAGGGAACCTAAATCAACATGGATAAAGGGTTTGTCATTTCTATTGGAGTTTTGAAAAAGATACTTAGCTAGTACATATTTACCTGTACCATTTTCCCCTAGAATTAAGGTGGTAGCATCTGTTTTAGCTACTTTCTTAGCCATCTCATATACTTTGACAATATTGGGGTCCTCCCCATGAAAATCCTCTCTATCCTTCAGAGGTAGGCTAGTTTGCTTAATTATACTTTGTTTCCTACTTTTTTGTACTCCTTGTTTAACTAAATCTATTAATTCCTGGTTATTCCATGGCTTTAAGATATAGTCCATTGCTCCTAGTTTAATGCCTTGTATAGCCGTGGTTAAATTACCAAAGGAGCTCATCAAAATTATTTGTGTATTAGGAGAGAGCTCTTGTATTTGTTTTAACCAAAATATTCCCTCGGATCCATCTTCTACTCCTATGCGATAATTCATATCTAATAGGATAAGATCCACTTTGTTTTCATTTAGAAAATGAGTTATTTTTTTTGGAGAATCTATGCTTGTTACCTGTTCAAAATGCCTTTTAAGTAACATTCTTGCCGCAATTAATATCTCGGGACTATCATCTAGAATAACAATATTGGCTATGGTCTTTTTCATAAGGATCTGGGTTTGTATTAAAATCGAACAAATTATATGTTCGATATCGAACACCTATATAAAAGGTGTTTTGTAAAGCGATGATTATAAATGCTTTACTATTTTGTTAAATTATGGTATGCTTTTGACTTATTAATTAGTAAATCAAAAGAATATGGATCAAGTTATTCCAGGTAAAAATAGGAAAAAAGTTAAAGTATTAGTAATAATTAGTGCCTTATTGATTTTGATAGGTCTAAGTTATGTTACTTTTTTTAGAAATGTAGTTCTGAATGTCCCTAAGAATGAAATAAGAGTTAGGGAAGTGTATTTAGGAGATTTTGAGGAATATATTTCCTTTATGGCTCATGTAGAGCCCTTACATAGTAGACTTATCAACATCGTCGAATCTGGTGAGATACAGGAGATTTTTGTTGAAAATGGAGAGCTTTTGCAAACAGGACAGATTATAGCAAGAATCTATAATCCCACAAGTGAGTTTAATTATATGTCTTCAGAGAATAGCCTCATTGAGCAAATAAATAACTTAAGAGGTACTAAAAATAGTATTCGATCTCAAGAGGTAAATTTAATCAAAGATTTAATTGCTATTGAGCATGATTATACCGCGGCTGAACTTTTATATAATCTCCATGAAAAACTCTTTAATCAAGAAGTTTTAAGTCAAAGTGATTGGATGCGTACACAAGAAAATTTCAATTATCAAAACAAGCGTAAAGCTTTAATGGAACAAAGTATAGAGAGAGAAAATAAGTATAATGAATTACAAATACTCCAAATCGATAAATCTATTGTTGTATTAGAAAAGAGTCTGGAAAAACTTAGGCATAATCAAGGTAATTTTCTGTTAAAGGCTCCTATAGCCGGACGCCTATCTAACTTTGAGGCAGTTCTTGGGAAAACGTATCAAAGTGGGGAAAGTATTGGAAAGATAGATATCCTTAAAGGATATAAATTAGTTGCTTTAGTAGATGAGTTCTATTTAGATAAAGTAAGTGTAGGACAACAAGGAAGAATAGATTATCAAGGAAATAATTTACAAGTCAAAGTAAGTAGGCTTTTACCAGAGGTGAAACAAGGCCAATTTGAGGTTCAATTAGAACTTGAGAATCCATCTGAATTTGCCATGCAAGAAGGAAGTAGTATAACTGTCAAATTACTATTATCGGGTCAAACCCAAAAACTGCTTCTTTCAAAAGGAAGCTTTCATCAAGATACAAATGGTAAATGGGTATATGTAATACAAAATGGTAAGGCTAGTATAAAGCAAGTAAAATTAGGAAAAGAAAATCCCCTTTATTATGAGGTCTTAGAAGGTTTACAACAAGGGGATCAAGTTATCATATCGAGTTATAAGAATTTCATGAATGTAGAACACTTAAATATTAAAGAATAATGAATATAGTATCTATTAAAGAATTGAGTCGTGTTTTTAGAACGGACCAAGTACAGACTACAGCTTTAAATAAAGTATCCTTAACGGTTCATCCGGGAGAGTTCATCTCTATCATGGGGCCTTCGGGCTGTGGAAAATCTACTCTTTTAAACATCTTAGGGCTTTTAGATCAAGCCTCAAGTGGAAGCTACGAATTATTAGGTAAACAAATGGTAGGGCTCAAAGAGAGTGAGCGAAGTGAAATTAGAAAAAAGCAAGTTGGTTTTGTCTTCCAAAACTTCAATTTGATTGATGAGTTGACGGTTTTTGAGAACATCGAACTTCCTTTGATCTATAATAAAGTACCAGCTAAAGAAAGGAAAGTTAAGGTTTTAGCAATAGCGGAAAAGCTTGGGATTTCTCACCGTTTAAAACATTATCCCCAACAATTAAGTGGTGGACAACAGCAAAGAGTAGCAGTAGGTAGAGCCCTTATCCACCAACCAGAAATTATTCTTGCCGATGAGCCTACTGGAAATCTAGACAGTAAAAATGGGAATGAAGTAATGGAATTATTAACTGAATTACATCAGCAAGGTGCAACTATTATTATGGTGACCCACTCCTTACACGACGCCTCTTATTCCGATAGGATTATTACAATGAAAGATGGGGAAATTTTATTAGAGAAAGCAAATACAAAAGTCGTGGATGTTTTTATAAGCTAATCTAAGCCTTTTTGGCTGTTATATTAAAAAAAAGCAAGGATAAAGAAATATAATTAATACGTTAACCAACTATAGAAGATGATAGCAAATTGGTGGAAAATTTATTGGCAAACAGTTAGGAAAAACTGGGTTAATTATACCATTGGTACTATAAGTCTAGGTGTAGCACTTTCCTTTTTTTTCTTAGCCTTTATTTACTTTGTCGAAGAAAACTCTTATGATAGTACAATAGAGGATGTCGAAAAAATTTTTGTAGTAGAGAGAATTATTCTAGAGGATATGTCTTGGATGAAGGCTCCTTATGGATTGGGACTCAATTTAAAAGAAAAGGTAAGTGGGATAGAAGACTATTTATATGTGGATGATTATTATGGAAAGGGTAATTTGGAGGTGGATGGGGTTAAAAAGCCCTATAAGAAATTAGTAAAAAGTCAGAAAAACTACTTTGATTTTTTCTCTGTTAATTTTCTACAAGGTGATTCACAGAATATTTTTCAGCAGCAAAATAATATTGCCATAAGACAAGACTACGCAGAGAACTTATTTGGCAATAGTAACCCAATGGGTAAAGAGCTAATAATTGAAGAGAATTTATATATTATTTCCGCTGTATTTGAGAATAGTGCGGATAAAACTTCTTTTAATCCAGAGTTAGTAATTTCTTCTTTAGATGCTATTGAAAAAGAAGAGTTTGATAATTGGGGTAGTTACTACTCAAGTCTGTGGATTAAAATAAAGGATAAGCAAGAATATAAAGAAATTCAGAAGCAATTAAATAGTATAGCAAAAGAGCGTATTATGTTCGCTTTTTCAAAAGAAAACGCATGGACACCAGAGGAAGCAGAAAAGGAATTAGGTTTAGATGGGGAAGTTTTTAAAATCCATCCTTTAGAGAACCAAAGGATGATAGCGCAAACAAAATTTAATGCTACGCCTGAGGGAGCAGCTATTGCAAAAAGAGTGTATACTTTCTTTGGATTATCTACCACTATTTTGGTTTTAGCTTGCTTTAATTTTATTAATATTTCTTTGACTCGAACTTTACATAGAGCTAAGTTAATTGGGGTATTAAAAGTTATAGGTAGTAGTAAAGCCCTTATTAAGCAGATCTTTTTCGAAACTATAATAACTCTTATGGTATGTTTTTTATTTGCGAGTGCTTTAATGGAAATAATAAGCGGGTATTTGAGAGTGTTCTTTAAGGCAAGTTTAAATATTTCCTTATTAGACAATATTCTATTATATGTTTGCCTGTTTGTTATTTTACTTCTTCTATTTAGTGTTTTTGTATTATCCTTTGTCTTTAAAATGGAAATTGCTCAAGTTATTCGTGGAGATTTTCAATCTACTAAAACAGGAGGTTTTATAAAAAATAGTATTTTAGTAGTGCAATACACTATTGCTAGTTTCTTTATCATATCTATGTTCTTTATTGGTTTACAAACTAGTTATGTGCAAAATAAAGACCGTGGATATAATTTTGAAAATGTTATAAGTGCTCCTTTGATTCTTAGAAAGAATATTCATATGGATGAAGATAGATTTTCTTTGATAGAACAAGCGTTTTTAAAAATAAACGGGGTCGAAAAAGTAAGTCTAGCAAGTATTGAACTAGGGACTGGTACTGGGAGTTCTGTTGGGTTTTCCTATAATGGAAAAGGCATGCAAGGATTTAATGTTGCTATGGACTTTGGATTTTTAGACCTTCTACAGATTTCAATGTCTCAAGGTAGGCAGTTTCAAAATGAGTTTGCCTCTGATAAGGTTTCCAATATCTTAATAAGTGAAAAAACTAGGGAACTAATAGGGGAGCCTGATCCAATTGGTAAAACTATTGAGTGGAATGATGAAATATTAACCATTGTTGGAGTAGTCAAGGATTTTAATGCACTTTCTTTAAGAAATGACTATTTGCCAATGGTTTTCTTTTCTTTAAATACTGTACCATGGATTTCACAAGAGGCAATTAATCTTTATTTTAAGATAGATACATCGGATTTTTCTACTCTTGTGGATGAGTTGGAAGCAACCTATAATGGATTACAGCTTAGTGAACAACCCTTTGATTATACATTGATTAGTCCAACTTTAGGCAAGGATTATTATAGTAGTTTACAAGAGAAAAATTTATTTCTAATTCTTAATATAGTTGTTGTAATAATGGCTTTAAGTGGATTATTTGGTGTTTGTTCTTCCACCATTTCCGGTCAACTTAAACAAATTGCTATAAGGAAAGTATTAGGAGCAGATCGATTCCAGTTGGTACTGCTTTTAGGTAAAAGATATATTGCTTTTTGTTTTTTAGGTTTTTTATTAGCAATTATTCCTTCCAAACTTTTTGTAGAGAGCTATTTAGCTGACTATCATTTTAGGATTGAGCTGTCTTTTTGGCCATTCTTAGTTTGCTTGTTGATTATAGTAAGCTTAACCATTATAGTAAGTGGCGCTCTTTGTTTAAGAGCTACAGGCTATAAAACCCTTCATTTTATTAAATACGACTAAATAACAAAGTTATGATAGCAAATTGGAGCAAAGTACTGTTTAAAGTATTTTCTAAAAATAAGTTTTTTTACATCCTTAATATTCTCAGTTTAGCAATAGGAGTGAGTGTAATCAGCTTGATTGTTTTATTGCGAAATGATCAGTTAAGTTATAATCAGTGGAATCCATATAAAGACAGAGCCTATGAGTTTAGTTTAGGACCTGGTTTTTGGGAAGAACCAGAGGGAATATCAGGATGGGTTCCTGCCCCATTTACCTTGCGATTTGATGATTTAAACTCTTATGTAGAGTCATATGTTTTTTATTATCAAATTCGCGGATCTCAAAGTATCGTATTGCAAGAAAGAAAAGAATTTTTGTATGATATTTTAGAAACCCAAAAAGATTTTTTCGAATTAATGCCTTTTGAGGTGGTAAGTGGCAGTATACAGCAATATGAAAATAACCATATGTCCTCTATTGCATTGGAAGAGTCTCAAGCAAAGAGATTGTTCGGAGATAGTCAAAATGCTATAGGCAAAGAAATCGTCCTAGAGGATGGGTCCCGAGTAACGGTGGATTTAGTATATCAGATTCCAGGTAATAGCTCTTTAGCTCCAATGGCGATTTATTCTTATGCTATTGAAAAAAAGATCGCTTCGAATTTAAAAAATTGGGGAGATTATAATTATAATGTATTAGTTAAGTTTAAAGAAGAACATAATTCAAAGGATGGTATTCAACAGTTTAGCGAGGCCTTATATTTACCATTTTTGCAACAGAGGGCTAAAGAGAAAAATTTAAGTGAGAAGGAATTTAAGGATAAATTCTTACAAGAGCCTACCTTTGAATTCTTTGCTTTGGATAGTATTCATCTAAATAGCAAATCAGAAATATTAGGAAGTGGAAAGTTTGCCTCCCAGTTACTTTCTATCTTATCTTCGATTGCAATTACATTATTTATATTATGTTTATTAAACAGTGTTAATTTAGCCCTAGTGTCTTCTTTCCAACGAGCTAAAGAAGTTGGAGTAAGAAAAACCTTAGGAGCAAGTAAAACCACCATTATTCTTCAAAGTATATTTGAGTCTTTTATTATAACTATTTTGGGATTTTGCATTGGGATTTTGCTTAGTGAGTTAGCACTGCCTCATTTTAACTATTTTGTTGATCTTTCTTTGGTGTTACAACCTAGTATTTTGTTTAAGCCATTACTTCTTGTGTTTTTGTTTATTTGGCTTTTAGTAGGACTCTTATCTGGAATATTTAAGGGCAATTTTAATATCTCTAATGTCTTGAAGGGAAGCTTTAGTTCTGTGAAAACAAATTCTAAAGTACAAAATAGTCTTTTAGTTTTGCAATTTACCATCGCTTTCTTTTTCTTGAGTACTAGTGTTTTTGTGCAAAAACAAGTGAGTTATTTACTAGGACAGGACCTTGGGTTTAAAGGCGATCAGGTAGTTAATATTCAATTTAAACTACCAAATGTAGAGATGAGGAATAAGTTTTTTGAAAATATCGAAAAGGACTTGTTAAAGATTACAGGAGTGCAAGAAGTTTCTTTGCATGGAGTTAATTTTGGAGGTGGAGCTTCAAGTAGTTCTTCTAACAATATAGATGGTCAACATATTCAAAGTAATAATATTCCTGTAAGCTTTGATTTTTTAGAAGTCTTTGATATTAAAATGGATCAAGGGAGATTTTTTGATCCTAAACTTCTAAGCGATATTCAAAATAGCATTGTGGTAAATCAAAGTTATGTAAGGGAACTTAACTTAACAGAATCGATTCTTGGTAAAGAAATGAGATGGAATGGACGCTTTTTTAAGATTATAGGTGTTGTAAAAGATTTTAATATGGAAGGATTTTCGGAGCAAATTACTCCTTCTACTTTTTTTCTATATCCTAGTGTAGATTGGTTTTACTATCTAAGCAATACCATTTCTGTAAAGATAGATCCTAGTGATATGGCACAAACTATGGAGGATTTGGAGGCTTTTTGGAAGCAAAGAGTAGATCAAACCTATCCATTTACTGCTTCTTTTGCTAATGAGGATTTTGCTAGAAGTTATAAGCAGAGTTTAAAGCTAAAAAATGTTTTTATCGTACTTAGTATTATCTCCTGTTTTATTGCTTTAGTGGGGTTGTTAACTATCGTTTCTTTTACTTTGGATAATAAGTTAAAGCAAATAGCTATTAGAAAAGTTTTAGGAGCAAGCCAATGGAATCTAGTGAAGAAGGAATCTATTCCATTTATCTTTTGCAGTATCATAGGTTTTATTTTGGCAATATTCCCTACGTATTTCTTAGTTAATTTATGGCTTCAAGAGTTTGTAGTAAGAATAAGTTTGAATTGGGGTGGATTCGCTATAGGATTTATACTGCTTTTTAGTCTTTCTGTTTTATTAATCTTCAGTAGAATTATCGCTGCAACTAAAGTTAATGTTCTAAAATATATCAAAGATGAGTAGATTTTATTTGATTTTTATATTAGTTATTAGCAATATGGCTTATCCTGCGCAAAAGTGGGATTTAGCCTATTGCTTATCTATTGGTAAGCAGAACAGTAAAGAACTAGTAATTGCAGCCTTGCAAAGTGATGTAGTAAAGGCAGAAAAACAGAGTTTTGGATCGTTGTTTTTACCTGATATTGGATATAATACCTCCCAAAATTATAATTTTGGCTCAACCATTGATCCTAGTACTAATACTAGGGTTTCTTCCAACATCTCTTCTTTAAATATGAGTTTGGATGCCAATATTAGTTTAGTTGATTTTAGTAGTTTTGCAAGACAAAAACAGCTAGCTCATCAGCTAGACTATGCTTTGTTAGAACAACAGGAGCTTATCTACCAGTACCAATATCGTATCTTAGAATTGTTTTTTCAAATCTTAGAATTGCAAGAATTAGTTAAGCTTCAACAAGAGCAATTTATAAATAGTAAAGAAAACTTTAATAGAGTTACCAAGGAAGTAAATGCAGGAGCTAAGCCCAAAAGTGATTTTTATGATATAGAATACGTGTTTACCTCAGAGAGTATATCTATTGAGCAAAGTCAAAATAATCTATTCAATGCTAAGCTTTCTTTATTACACTTATTGAATTACTTAGAAGTAACACCAGATGAATTCGAAGTGGAGTACCAAGATTCTTTACATGATATATCGTCTGAATATGTATTTAATCCTATGCTCGAGAAGCCTAAGATGCTAGAGAAAGTTTTACTAGCTGAGCAAAATGCTATCAAAGGAAGTTTTTTACCTCGGTTATCGGTTAATTATCAATTTGGTTCTTTTTACTCCAAGGTTTTCAACAGCAATATTGCCCATGAATCCTCCAAGTTTTCTACACAATTTGGAGATAATAAAAGTCATTTTTTAGGACTTGGTTTTTACTTTCCACTTTTTCAGAAAGGACAAGTAAGAAGGCGAGTAAATAAAAGTAAAGCAGAATTGGAATTGAATCGTGCTACTATGGCGCAATCTGAGCTAGTTTACACGCAAAATTTACAAATGTTAGAACAGCAAATACACCAAAGCCAGTACTTGCAAAATCAATTAGAAAATAACATTGCATTAGCAATGAAATCTTTTTTAACAACTCAAATTAAATATGAAAACGGTACTGCAGATATTTATTCTTTCAATGGAGCAAAGAATCAGCTATTAAATTCTCAGTTTGCTAAGGTTAAAAATATCATTTATATATCTTTATTGTACAAAAAGCTAGAGTTGCTCAATACGAATAAGTTATCCTAAAAGGTGTTAGGGCACTCTAGAATTTGGAAGATATTAACTAGAAAATATCAATATTTCCTACTATCTTTGCTTTATACGTTTATTGTATTAATTTGTTGAATACTAATCTTATATAATGAAATTAGATAGAAAAGAGATTTTGAAGGCTTTAGAAAGTATTTCTGTAGCTGGAGAAGGAAAAAATATGGTTGAAAGTGGTGTTGTTAAAAATGTAATGACATTCGGAGATGAAGTAGTAGTTGATTTAGTAATGTCTACACCTGCTTTACATATTAAGAAAAGAGCTGAAGTAGATGTGATCAAAGTTATTCACGATCAAGTATATGACAAGGCAAAAGTAAAAGTGAATATCAAAATAGAAACACCTGAGAAACCAGAAATCAAAGGAAATTCTATTCCAGGTATTAAAAATATTGTAGCTATTTCTTCAGGTAAGGGAGGAGTAGGAAAATCTACAGTAACAGCCAATATAGCTGCTAGTCTTGCTAATATGGGCTTTAAAGTTGGAATTTTAGACGCAGATATCTACGGACCTTCTATGCCAATTATGTTTGATGTAGAAAATGCTAAACCAATTTCGGTTGAGGTAGATGGTAAATCTAAGATGAAACCAATTGTTTCTTATGGTATCGAGATTTTATCTATAGGTTTTTTCACTAAACCAGATCAAGCTATCATTTGGAGAGGACCAATGGCATCTAAAGCATTGAATCAAATGATTTTTGATGCAGATTGGGGAGAATTAGACTTCTTATTATTGGATTTACCTCCAGGAACAGGAGATATCCATTTATCTATAATGCAATCGTTACCTATCACTGGTGCCGTAGTTGTTTCTACACCTCAAGCAGTTGCTCTAGCAGATGCTAAAAAAGGAGTTTCAATGTTTTTATCCGAGAGCATTAATGTTCCAGTTTTAGGAATAGTAGAGAATATGGCATACTTCACACCAGAGGAATTACCAGAAAACAAGTACTATATCTTTGGAGAAAACGGTGCTAAAAATTTAGCAGAAGACCTTCAGGTACCATTCTTAGGTGAGGTGCCAATTGTTCAGAGCATCCGAGAAGCAGGTGACTTTGGTCGTCCAGCATCTTTCCAAGATGACAGTGTAGTAGCAAAATCTTTCTTAGATATTACTAGAAATGTTGTGGAAGAAGTAGTGAAGAGAAATGATTCTTTACCTCCAACAGAAGCAATTAAAATTACTACAATGGCTGGATGTTCAGCAGTAGGAAAAAAATAAATATAGATTTTAAGTTATGGCATCAGAAACTATCCTAGAAAACGTTAAAAAAGCGTTGGACGAAATACGTCCGTTTTTACAAGCAGATGGTGGCGATATTACACTTTTAGACATAATAGATGATAAGCACGTTAGAGTTCGTTTAGAAGGAGCATGCAGTTCTTGTAATGTTAATCAAATGACTTTGAGTGCTGGAGTGGAAACAACCATAAAAAAATTTGCACCACAAATTGAAACCGTAGTTAACGTTTTATAAAAAAAGATCAACTCTATACTAATACAATTAGGCATAGAGTTGATTTTTATCATTTTTATTCTACACCATACGATGTAAGTTTGTATATAAAGAATATTATCTTATGATTCAAACCGATATAATTATTATTGGCGCTGGTCCTACGGGGCTTTTCGCCGTATTTGAAGCTGGTCTTTTAAAACTAAAATGTCATATCATAGATGGACTGCCTCAACCAGGAGGTCAATTAACAGAATTATACCCTAAAAAACCTATTTTCGATATACCTGGATATCCTTCTGTAGGAGCTGCTGAGCTTATCGACAATTTGATGGAACAAATTAAGCAATTTCAACCAGGGTTCACTTTAAATGAAGTGGCTCAGGATATTGAGAAGCTTGAAGATGGGACTTTTATTGTAACAACTAACAAAGGAACTAAACACCATGGTAAAGCTGTAGCTATTGCTGGTGGTCTAGGATCTTTTGAGCCTCGTAAACCAGAGTTAAATAATTTAGCAAAATTTGAGGAATGTGGGGTAGAGTACTTCGTAAAGAATCCAGAGATGTTTGCTGATAAGAAAATTGTTATCGCAGGTGGAGGGGATTCTGCTTTAGATTGGAGTATTTATTTATCTAATGTTGCTAAAGAAGTACATTTAGTACATAGGAGAAACGAATTCAGAGGGGCTTTAGATTCTGTTGAAAAAGTACAGGAATTAAAGAACGCTGGAAAGATTAATCTTATTACACCAGCTGAGGTAGTAGATCTATTAGGAGAGGATCATTTAAATGGTATTGTTGTAGAGAAAGAAGGAGAAAGAACTACCATTGAATGTGATCATTTTATACCTTTATTTGGATTAACACCTAAGCTAGGTCCAATTGCAAATTGGGGATTAGAAATTGAGAAAAATGCTATTAAAGTAAATAATGCATTGGACTATCAAACTAATATACCTGGTATTTATGCTATTGGAGATATTAATACTTATCCAGGGAAATTAAAACTTATTTTATGTGGATTCCACGAAGCTACATTAATGTGTCAGAGTGTATTCAATGCGCTTAACCCTGGTAAAAAGTATGTGCTAAAATATACTACTGTTTCTGGAATCAATGGATTCGATGGTTCTCGTAAAGAAGCAGAAAAAGCTGTAGTTAAATCAATTCAATAGTTATTATGGAACAAGACATTAAGATTACTATTACAGATCGTGAAGGAGTTGTGCATGAAATTGACGCTCCTACGGATATGAATATGAGTGTTATGGAAGTAATACGAGCTTATGAATTAGCCCCGGAAGGTACCATCGGAATTTGTGGTGGTATGGCCATGTGTGCTTCTTGTCAGTGCTATGTGTTAAACCAAGATGAGGTTTCTTTACAACCTATGCAAGAGGAGGAAGAGGCTATGTTATGGGAAGCATTTAATGTAAAAGATAACAGTAGACTTGCTTGTCAAATACCAGTGGATAAATCTATTGAGGGCTTAAAGTTAGAAATAGCACCTTTATAATAAGGATTAGATATAATAAGGATTAGAAATAAAAAAAAGCGACTAAAATTTTGAGGGCACTGAAAAAGTCCCTTTTTAAAATAGAAGCTTAAAGTAAAGAGGTAAACTATTAAAAGCAATCGCTTTTATAGTTTACCTCTTTCTGTTTATATTTACCTGTTTTTTAAAATTCACAGGTTTTCTATGTTACCATCTCAGCAATCTTTGTCCTTAAGTCCTTACGCTAGTTTATATGATTTAATTATCCCTAAGGATAATATCCTGCGTAAAATTAATGATCTAGTAGACTTTTCTTTTGTTCACGATGAACTAATAAATAAGTACTGCCTAACTAATGGGCGAACAGCTGAGTCACCTATTAAACTATTTAAATATCTTTTATTAAAAAACATATACGATATCTCTGATGCAGCTATAGTAGAGCGCTCTCGCTTTGATATGTCTTTCAAATACTTCTTAGATATGGCTCCTGAGGACGATGTTATAAACCCTAGTACACTTACTAAGTTTAGAAAACTAAGATTATCGGATACCGATTTATTAAAGCTACTTATCGCTGAAACAGTTCGATTAG
>NZ_JBTXLS010000037.1:0-31380 GCF_054871665.1 Myroides sp. LJL115
ACATGGTTATAACCGTGCGGATTCTTATGGACTTTCTTGTATGGAAATGCAAGGAGCTATCACGATTTTTACTGTAAATATTAAAAGAATACTCAAAATAGTGGATAATGAGTAGCGAATGGAGCTATTTTGCATAAAAGATAGTATAAGGCCTTTTTTTAGGCTATTTAAGCCACCCAATATTACAGCTAGAAAACAAATAACGCTTACAAAGAGACTTTAAAAAGTCCTTTATAAGCGTTATTTTTTGTCTTTAAAAAAGCTATTTCCTAAAAAGAGGCTACTTTATCAGTGCCCTCTAAATTAGAACCCTTTTTTTATTAAATATTTTTCTTAGAACTTGTAATTCACTCCAATTCCTAACATTTCTCTAACTTGAAATCCACTAAATGCTAAGTCATCATATATTGTTTGAAAAGTAAAATTAGTAGACAAGTACTTATTAATTGTCATTACAATATTTAACTGATAATCCATTACTACATTCTGTGGCTTGTCTAAATAGTTAGAGTATAGATTCAAGATATTCTCCATAGAAACATTTTCCATTAAGTCTAACTTATAATATCCTCCAATAGACAGTCCTAATTGATAAGCCATTGATTTACCTTGCTTAACTCCAAAAGACTCATGAAGTTCTGTAAAATGCTTATCTACAAAGATAAATCTTGAAGTAGCTGGTGCAATATTCACTTTTAAATTTTCTGACTTTTTCCAAAGTAAACCAGGTCCAATTTGCAAATAAGCAGGTGAGAAAAAGTGAGAATTCTTAACTCCTTCTTTATCAAAACCAGAATCCATTTGCGTCTTAAAATTCGCAAATGCAGAATAATACCAATTTCCCTCCATCTCTTTGCCTAAAAGAGAGTTGATTTCTAATCTATCATCTGTTTTCTTATGCTCTTCTCCTTTAAGCTTTGTTAATCCATAATTAACAAAAAGCTTATTATCCCATGTCCAATCCTCTTTTGCATAATTTAGGTCATAATTTACATTAATATTACCTGATACAGAGTTATCTCCTCCTGCTTGCCAATTAGAGAAACTAGATTGATTCATTAAAAGTCCAATATGCCCTGAACTTTTCCATGGCTTTGCAATTTCTGATTCAACCTCTTCCTGTGCTTGTACAGTAGTAAAGGCTAAAAAGCTAAATAATCCAAAAATAATTTTTCTCATAGTGTTAATTTTTTTAGCAAAAATAACAACTAAACCCTTCAAATCAAAAATTAAGAATTACTTATTAACTTTTTTTTTAAAAATAGGAACTGCAGAACAGGCCTCTCCGAACATAACAGAGCGCGCATATTTACACATTTTATTTGTGGCTAAAACATAAGCCTCTTCTGGAATAGGCAATTTAGAACAACCTTTGATTATAACAGGCAGATCTTGATAAACACTAAAATCTAATTCATCAATAATATCCTGATACACCTTAGCATCTATTTGATCTTTAGTTCCTAAAAACACCTTAGCTGCTACTTCTTCTAAATGGCTAGTAATTAACATATAGGTCCATTGTGGTAAAATAGCATCTGTAGAGCAATATAGGCCTACAAATGCGTCTTTATAAACGGACCAATCCATTTCTTTCAAAACGGCTCTGAATTCTTTTTCTCTTAGAACAAAACCTTCATAAAGCCACTGAGAAATGTCAATATCTAAACGTTGATTCTTCGGATAGTAATCCTCTAAATCAAAAACTTTTAGAATACTATTGGCAACCTTATTTACGATTTCTGTTTCCATAATTATAACATCCCTAATTCTAACTTAGCTTCTTCACTCATAAGATCTTTTGTCCAAGCTGGTTCGAAAGTTAACTCTACTTCTACTTCTTTTACTTGATCAATTGATTTTACTTTTTCCTCTACCTCTACAGGTAATGACTCTGCCACAGGACAGTTTGGAGAAGTTAAAGTCATTAATATTTTAACGTCGTAATTTTCATTTACGAAAACATCATAGATTAATCCTAATTCATAAATATCAACAGGAATCTCTGGATCAAATATGGTTTTTAATACAGATACTATATTCTCTCCTAATTGCTGAACATCTAATTCTTGCATAACTTTTCTCTTTATTTATTACTGCTTTGCTTGATAAGCTAAAGCATACATTCTTATTTGCTTAATCATTGAAACTAAACCATTCGCACGCGTTGGTGATAAGTGTTCTTTTAATCCAATTTCATCAATAAAATCAAGATTCGCATCTAATATATCTTGGGAAGATTGTCCTGAAAATACACGAATTAAAATTGCAATGATCCCTTTGGTCAAAATTGCATCACTATTTGCGGTAAAAAATATTTTACCATCTTTTTGCTCTGCATGCATCCATACTTGACTTTGACACCCCTTGATCAAGTTCTCATCTACTTGGTATTGGGGATCAATCAAAGGCAAATTTTTACCTAAGTCTATAATGTATTCATAGCGTTGCATCCAATCCTCAAACATAGAGAATTCATCAATAATCTCTTCTTGTGTTTCTTTGATTGTCATAATATTTTTAATTTAATATAATTCTTATTTCGATTAAGATAACATCATCTGTGCTTTCTTAACTGCCTCTACTAAAAGATCTATTTCATGTTTAGTATTATAAAAACTAAAAGAGGCCCTAATAGTACCAGGAACTTTAAAAAAGTCCATAATTGGCTGAGTACAATGATGTCCTGTACGTACAGCTATACCTAATTTATCTACAATTACCCCAACATCATAAGGGTGAATCCCCTCTAAGTTAAAAGAAATCACAGATGCTTTTTGTTTTGCTGTTCCATAAATTTTCAGTCCTGGAATCTCTAAAAGTTTTTCTGTTCCATAATCCAGAAGTTCCTGCTCATAAGCATGAATATTATCAAATCCTATTTCATTCATATAGTCTAAAGCATATCCAAGAGCAATACCTCCACAAATATTAGGGGTACCAGCTTCAAATTTATGAGGCAAACAAGCATAAGTTGTATGCTCAAAGGTTACCGTTTTAATCATCTCCCCTCCCCCTTGGTATGGCGGAAGCAAATTTAACCATTTTTCTTTACCATATAGGACTCCTGTTCCTGTTGGTCCACATACTTTATGGCCAGAGAAAACATAAAAATCACAATCTAATTCTTGTACATCTGGCTTTAAATGTGGTGTTGCTTGTGCACCATCAATCAAAATAGCAGCACCATGTGAATGCGCTTTTTCAATGATTTGTTTTATAGGGTTAACAGTACCTAAAGCATTGGAAATATGAGTTACAGCAACAATCTTAGTATTACTGTTTATTAAAGTATCTAAATCATCTAATACTAATTCTCCTTCTTGGTTCATTGGTATAACTTTAAGAGTAGCACCAGAACGTTGAGCAGCAAACTGCCAAGGAACTATGTTAGAATGGTGTTCTAAATAAGAAATCAAAATTTCATCGCCAGGTTTTAGCATACTACCAAATCCATTTGCTACTAAATTAATACCAAAAGTAGTACCAGAGGTAAAAATAACTTCATGTAAATGTTCTGCATTAACATGATTTTTCACCTTCTCTCTAGCAAGCTCATAGGCGTCTGTTGCAAGTTGACTTAAAGTATGAACTCCTCTATGAATATTTGCATTAATAGTCTGATAGTAATTTATAATTGCTTGTTCAACAACTAAAGGCTTTTGAGAAGTTGCTGCATTATCAAAATATACTAAAGGTTTTCCATTAACCATTTCTTTTAGAATTGGAAAATCTTCTCTTATAGCTTCTATATCTAACATATTACTCTTCATTTAATTAGAAAAACATCTCTGGAAATAATTACAAAGACAAATTTAATAGCAAAGATAAGGATAAGTAAACTTTAGACTACATAATTATAATTTAAAATTAATCTAAATATGTTTTGCATGATTTCAAAAAGATTCTACATTTGCATTAATTTAGATTTATATTAAATAAGAATAACGATGAGAA
The DNA here is from genome assembly GCF_054871665.1 of Myroides sp. LJL115. Lineage (NCBI taxonomy): Bacteria > Pseudomonadati > Bacteroidota > Flavobacteriia > Flavobacteriales > Flavobacteriaceae > Myroides > Myroides sp. LJL115. The sequence continues at coordinate 3,958 of NZ_JBTXLS010000037.1, forward strand.
AACTTAGTTTACTTCTTTTTAGTACCCTATTATTTATAGGTTGCGAACAAAAAAACATGTCACAAGACCAACCACAAGAACGTATCGTTTCTTTGAATGGTGCTATAACAGAAATCCTTGCAGAATTAGATCAAACTGATAATATTGTTGGTGTTGATGTAACAAGTACTTATCCAGAAAAAATAAAAGATAAAGCACAGGATTTAGGCCATGCAACAAAGATTAGTGTAGAGAGTATTTTGGCTTTACAACCTACTACTCTTTATGCCACCAAAGCAGATTTAAATCAACAAGCCATTGAACAATTATCTAATGCTGGGGTTCATGTTGAAATTGTCGAGCAAAATTTCTCTTTAGATGGTACAAAACAAATGATCCAAGATGTAGCTAGATCTTTAAACAATACATCTTATAATGATATTTTAGCTAATATTGACACCCAAGCTAAAGGGATTACTCCACTATCACCACAGCCTAAAGTACTTTTTATTTACGCTCGTGGAGCTGGTACTCTAATGGTTGCAGGACAAAATACTCCTTTAGATACTATGATTACTTTAGCAGGTGGTCAAAACGCTGTACAAGGTTTCGATAATTATAAACCATTAACTCCTGAATCCCTATTGAATGCAAATCCTGATTACATTTTAATGTTTTCTACTGGTTTAAAAAGTATAGGAGGTGAACAAGGTATTTTACAAATAGAAGGTATTTCACAAACTAATGCTGGAAAGAATAATAAAATAATTGTAATGGATGGTCAATTTTTAAGTGGATTCGGACCAAGATTAGGTCAAGCTATTTTAGAATTAAACCAACAATTAGCACAATAGAAATTAGCTAGCATGCAAACTAAATTACCTTATTACATAATTATCTTAACCCTTACCTTACTAGTATTAACCGTACTATGTATGTTTTTAGGTGTATATCATTTTGAACATAGCATTTGGGATACTATATGGAGTATAGTTTCAAATCAGCAAAATATACCTGTAAGTGACAAATATGTTTTAGTAGATCTTAGATTGCCAAGAGTTCTTACTGCTCTTTTAATTGGTTCAGCATTATCTATATGTGGTACAAGTTTACAAGGTTTATTTAAAAACCCTCTAGCCTCTCCAGATTTAATAGGTGTAACGGCTGGTGCAGTCTTGTTCGCAGCAGTTACAATTGTGTTAGGTTCTTATTTTAAAGACTTTCTACCTGAAATAATACGCTATTCAATCTTAAGTATAATGAGCTTTCTTGGTGCTATTATAACTATGAGTATTGTCTATAAAATATCTACTGATAAAGGTAAAACCAATATTTCCATACTCCTACTAAGTGGTGTAGCTATCGGAGCAATTAGTGGTTCTATTACTGGTTTACTTACTTATATTTCCACAGATGAAGAGCTAAGAAATCTAACTTTTTGGACCTTAGGAAGTCTCGCAGGAGCTACTTGGTCTAAAGTAACTATGTTAACTATAGTAATAGTACCATGCGTTGGGATATTGATTACTAAGGGAAAAGCCCTAAATGCTATGATGCTTGGAGAAAAAGATGCTATTCATCTAGGAATAAAAGTAGAAAAAGTAAAAAAACAAATCATTATTCTTAGCGCCTTAATGGTAGGAACATGTGTCGCTTTTACAGGGACTATAGGTTTTGTGGGGCTTATCATTCCATATATTTTACGTTTATTATTTTCGTCTAACTATTATATTATACTACCACTATCAGCGATTAGTGGCGCAATTTTAGTACTTGTTGCAGATACGATAAGTCGTACTTTATTACCTCCATCTGAAATTCCAATTGGTATATTAACCTCAATGATTGGAGCTCCTGTCTTTATTGCTATTCTAATTCGTTTTAAAAAGTCTCTATAAAGTATGATTCAAGCACATAAAATAAACTTTAAAACAAAGAAATCCTTTTTAATTAAGGACATTGATTTTCAATGTTCCCCAGGAGAATTTATTGCTGTAATAGGCCCAAATGGAGCTGGTAAATCCACCTTTATGAATTTGCTGTCTAATGAGATAGAACAACAAGGAAATAAAATCCTTTTCAAATCTTGTCCTTACAAGAAGTGGTGTAGCGAGGAGTTATCTAAGCATAAGACCAAATTTTCTCAGTCTTTTACCCAGGATATTCCCTTAAGTGTGCAACAAGTAGTTTTAATGGGTAGGTATCCTTATTTTGATAGTAATCCAACCCTGGAAGATCTACATGTAGTACAACAAACCATGGAATGTCTGGATATTTGTAAATTTAAGGACAGACAATACAATCACCTCTCAGGAGGCGAGAAACAACGAGTTCATTTAGCAAGAGTATTGGCTCAGCTAAATAACTCCATTGATAATAAATTACTGTTCTTGGATGAACCGTTAAATAATTTAGATGTTTTGCATCAACATCGCATCTTAGAATTAATCAAAGAATTTACCGCATTAGGTAACACTGCAATTGTTATTATCCATGATTTAAATATTGCTGGACAATTTGCAGATAAAATATTACTTTTAGATCAAGGAAAAAAAATTCGCTTCGATCAACCAAACAAGGTACTTAATGAGGAATTACTAACCAAAGTATACCAATTCCCTTGTAAAGTAATTTCACACCCAGTTAATAACAACCCGCTAATATTATTTGGCGCATAAAATTTTCATATGAACACAGAAACTCTAGAATTAAAGAAACGTTGGGAAGCTCTTAAAGCCGAAAATCCACATCTACGTATTAGAAATGCAGCTCAACAATTAGGTGTAAGTGAATTAGACTTAATTGCAACACAAGTTGGAGAAAACGTAATTGTTTTAAATCCTGAATTCCAAGCTATTTTATCCCAAGTACAAAAACTTGGAAAAGTAATGGCATTAACCAGAAATGATGATTGTGTACATGAGAGAAAAGGAATTTATGAAAACCCTGACTTCTCTTCCCCTCATGCAGGACTTTTCGTAAATCCAGATATAGATCTTAGAATTTTCCTTGGCCAATGGGCTTATGGCTTTGCTGTAATCGAAGGAGAAGCAGATAAACAAAGAAAATCATTACAGTTTTTCGGAAAACAAGGTCAAGCATTACATAAAATATACTTAACAGAACAAAGTAACTCACAAGAGTTTGATAGCTTAGTTAATACTTTTAAGGCAAAAGAGCAATACCAAGTATTCCCACTTACGGCTGCTGCTGCACCTCGAGGAGAGTTCCCAGATGCACAAATCGATCAAGAAGCTTTTGCTCAAGCATGGAAAGACTTAAAAGATACACACGACTTTTATATGTTACTTGCTAAGTTTAAAGTAACAAGAACTCAAGCTTTACGTTTAGCTCCTGATAGCTACTATGCAAAGCAAATAAACAAAGATTCTATAGTTACAATGCTTGAAAAAGCAGTTGATACAAAAACACCTATTATGGTTTTTGTTGGTAATAAAGGAATCATCCAAATCCATACTGGACAAATTTTTAAAACAATGTGGCACCAACAATGGTTTAACATCATGGATCCAGATTTTAATATGCATCTTGCAATGGATAAAATCGACCAAGTATGGGTAGTAAGAAAACCAACTGTAGATGGAATAGTTACTTCTATCGAAGTATTTGACAAAGAAGGAGAGATAATTGTACAATTCTTTGGTCAAAGAAAGCCAGGTATCCCAGAGTTAGAACAATGGAAAGATATCGTTGATACACTAGTATAAAAATAAAAAAGCGGGTTATACCCGCTTTTTTTATTTTTATCTTACAAGAGTATATAATTAGTAAAAAACATACCTTTCAAAAAACCATAACCTCCATTCACATTGGCGCAAGCGAATTTTTGGAATTAGCAAAAATAGTTATTAACATTTATTTGATAACTATCCGGATTTATTTGAAAAAAAATTTGATATTGATAATAGCTAATTGTAGCTTAGCTAAAATAAGCTTTAGGATACTGGTGTAAATCAAACACATGTTAATCAAGTATTTATAGTTAAACCATGAGTCAACATCCTACTTAAACAAGTTTAAGCTTAAAGAAAAAACAGAATTTAAAACATAATAATTGCTATGTCTATTTTTGATAAGAGAGTTAACTATAAACCGTTTGAATATCCAGGTGTTTATCAATTCACTGAGGCTATAAACAAATCTTTTTGGGTTCATAGTGAAGTAGATTTCACAGCGGACACTCAAGATTTTCATTCCCATCTAACTTCCCAAGAACAAAAGGCAATAAAGCATAGTTTACTAGCAATCGCTCAAATTGAAGTTGCGGTAAAGACTTTTTGGGGAAACTTATATTTACATTTTCCTAAGCCAGAATTCAATGGATTAGGAAGTACATTTGCTGAATGTGAGTTTAGACACTCAGAAGCTTACTCAAGACTTTTAGATGTCTTAGGCTATAATGATGAGTTTGAAGAACTATTAACAATACCTGTTATAAAACAACGTGTAGATTATTTATCGAGTGTTTTAGAAAATTCTTCAAATAACACAGATAAAAAGAAATTCGTAGTTTCTCTTATTCTGTTTTCCTTATTAATTGAAAACGTTTCTTTATTTAGTCAATTCGCTATCATTCTTTCTTTTACTAGATTTAAAGGATTAATGAAAAACGTAAGCAATATTATTGCTTGGACTTCTGTAGATGAACAAGTACATGCCAATGCAGGTATATACATCATTAATATTATACGTGAAGAGTTCCCAGATTTCTTTGATCAAGAGCTTATCGATCATGTAAATGATGTAATCAAAAAATCTATTGAAATCGAAAGTGAAATTTTAGATTGGATCTTTGAAACTGGAGAAATTGAAACGGTTAATAAAAAAGATCTATTGAACTTTATGAAGTTTAGAGTAGATGAAAGCATGCTAAAGATTGGTTTAGATAAAGTCTTTCATATCACTCAAGAACAATATAAACCAATGGCATGGTTTGAAGAAGAAGTATTTGCTAATAGCTTAGACGATTTCTTCGCAAAAAGGCCAGTTGATTATACAAAACACGATAAATCAATCTCTGCAGACGATTTATTTTAATCCACAATTCTTTAACCTTTTGAACGATACTAATATGAATACTTTACCTCTTATAGATCAAGAAAACACTAATTCTCAATTTGAAAAACTATGGTGGAAAAACTCCGAAAGTGAGCAAATTCTAAACCGTGGTTATTTATTAAAGGGAGAAACGGTAGAAGGTGCAATTGATCGAATTTGTACTGCAGCTGCTAAGCGACTATATAAGCCAGAATTAAAAGAATCTTTCCAAGAAATGATTGAACGTGGTTGGATGAGTTTAAGTTCTCCAATCTGGGCAAATATGGGTACAGAAAGAGGTTTACCTATTTCATGCTTTAATGTACATATTCCAGATAGTATTGAAGGAATTACGCATAAATTGGGTGAAGTAATTATGCAAACTAAAATTGGTGGTGGTACATCAGGTTATTTTGGTAATTTAAGAGAGAGAGGTAGTGCAGTAACAGATAACGGAAAAAGTAGTGGAGCTGTTAGCTTTATGAAGTTATTTGATACAGCAATGGATACTATTTCACAAGGTGGTGTTAGAAGAGGAGCTTTTGCAGCTTACTTAGATATTGATCATCCAGATTGTGAGGAGTTCTTACAAATAAAAAATATTGGTAATCCAATCCAAAACTTGTTCTATGGAGTTTGTATTCCTGACTATTGGATGCAAGAAATGATAGATGGAGACCAAGAAAAAAGAAGCTTATGGGCAAAAGTTCTAGAAAGCAGACAACAAAAAGGAATGCCATATTTATTTTTCTCGGATAATGTAAATGGACATAAACCTCAAGTATATAAAGACTTGAACATGCGTGTGAACGCTAGTAACTTATGTTCTGAAATTATGTTACCATCCTCTGAAGATGAATCTTTCATTTGTTGTTTATCTTCTATGAACCTTGAGTTATATGATGAGTGGAAAGATACAGAAGCTGTTAAACTTGCTATTTATTTCTTAGATGCTGTTTTACAAGAATTTATTGAAAAAACGGAAGGTAACTACTACTTAGCTTCAGCTAATCGCTTTGCTAAAAGGCATAGAGCACTAGGATTAGGTGTGTTAGGATGGCATTCTTACTTACAAAAGAACATGATTCCTTTTGAAGGTTTAGAAGCAAAAATGCTAACAAATAAGATCTTTGCAGATATTAGCGCTAAAGCAGATAAAGCATCCCAAGACTTAGCTAGAATTTACGGAGAACCTGAATTATTGAAAGGTTATGGTAGAAGAAATACCACTACAATGGCTATTGCACCTACTACATCCTCTTCCGCTATTTTAGGACAAACTTCCCCTGGTATTGAGCCTTTCAGTAGTAACTATTACAAAGCTGGTTTAGCTAAAGGTAACTTTATGAGAAAGAATAAATATCTAACGGCTTTATTAGAGCAAAAAGGTATTGACAATGAGGAAACATGGAGAAACATTATGTTATCTGGAGGAAGTGTTCAGCAATTAGCAGAACTAACGGAAGAAGAAAAAGCAGTTTTCAAAACATTTAAAGAAATCAGCCAGTTGGAATTAATTCAACAAGCTGCAATCCGACAAAAATACGTTGATCAATCTCAAAGTTTAAACCTTAATATTCCATCGGCTTTACCTATTAAAGACGTTAATAAGTTAATGATCGAGGCATGGAAACTTGGAGTTAAAACACTATACTACCAACGTAGTCAAAGTGTTTCTAAAGAAATGGTTACCAACTTAGTGAATTGTTCAGCTTGTGAAGCATAAAATAAAAAAGACAAAAGGTTATTTCTAAAAGAGATAACCTTTTGTCTTTTAAAAGCCTTTTAAGCAAGCTTTAAGCCTTGTTTAAAACAACAAGCCCCAAAGGGATGGCGAATTAAAATAAAGTCATTAAAAGCTAGATATATTGAATAAAAAAAGGAACCATGATTATGGTTCCTTTTTTTATATATATTGGTTTGCTTCCTATAGATCTAAATCCATTGAAACACCTAATTTCTTTCCGATAATAGCAGAAACTTTAGTTTTAAGTTCTGGTATACGAATAGACTCTAAAACCTCTTCTGTAAATGCATACATAAGTAAAGCTTTAGCTTCTTTTTTACCAATACCACGTTGGCGCATATAGAATAAAGCATCCATATCTAATTGTCCAATAGTACAACCGTGAGAACATTTCACATCATCTGCAAAAATCTCCAACTGTGGTTTAGCGTAAATAGTAGCCTTATCTGTAAGTAAGATGTTATTATTCTTCTGAAAACCATCCGTTTTCTGAGCAATCTTATCTACAAAAATCTTACCGTTGAAAACACCAACAGAGCTATCATCATATATCCCTTTATAATTTTGGTGACTCTCACAATTTGGTTGATTATGAGAAACTAAAGTATAATGGTCAACATGTTGTTTTCCTCCAATCAAAGTAATTCCTTTTAACGTACTATCAATATGTTCTCCATTTTGGTAATAGTTTAAGTTATTACGAGTTACTTTACCTCCAAAACTAAATGTATGTACACTTACTCTTGTATCGTCTTTTTGATCAATAAATGTATTGTCAATTAATGATCCTGTTAAAGCATCATCTTGAAGTTTATAGTAATCTACATTTGCTCTTTTTTCAGCAAAAATCTCAGTTACTGCGTTAGTTACAACGTTAGACTGACCGATATTTTGATGACGCTCATAGATTTGAACGAAAGCATTTTCTTTTACAATTACTAAGTTTCTAGGCTGTAAAAACAAAGCACTATCTTCCGATGTAGAAATATAAATGATTTGAATAGGCTTAGATACTTCTTTGCTCTTACCTACAGTAATAAATACTCCTTCATTAGCAAAAGCAGTATTTAAAGCAGTTAAACTATCTTGCTTATCTGTAGTTGTGTTATAGTATGTTTCAATTTCTTGCTTAAACTTATCTTGACTTAAAGCCTCAGACATCAAACAAATCTCTACACCTTCTTGCTCTGAAACTTCAGATAATTCTTTACAATAAACACCATTAATAAAAACTAGCTTATGGCTATCTGTATCTTGTAATACATATGGCTTAACTAATTCCAAATCGATAGATACTTCTTGTTTAGAAAGGTTAAATTCGTTATTCAATGTCGCGTTTAAGGAAGTAAACTTCCAAGCTTCCACTTTCTTTGTTGGAAAGCCTTTATCACTAAATGTTTTTAATGCTTGAGAACGAATATCTTTTAAAGCAGCATGTTCAGCGCTTAATGACTTTTCAAAAGCATCAAAAGAAGTTATTAATTTATCTTTAAATTCCATGTTTTTTCAATTAGATTAATATGATTAAAAATTTTAGATCTCAACTACTATAAAGAGTCTTTAATCCAATCATATCCTTTTTCTTCTAATTCTAACGCTAATTCTTTACCACCTGTTTTAACGATTTTTCCATCATATAAAACGTGTACAAAATCAGGTACAATATAGTCTAATAGACGTTGGTAGTGCGTAATTAAAATCACAGCATTATCTTCGCTTTTTAGCTTATTTACACCGTTTGCAACAATTCTTAATGCATCAATATCTAATCCTGAATCTGTTTCATCCAAAATAGCGATTTTTGGATCTAACATAGCCATTTGGAAAATTTCGTTTCTCTTTTTCTCACCACCTGAGAATCCCTCATTTAATGAACGAGATAAAAATTTTCTATCGATTTCTAATAATTCTGCTTTTTCTTTAATTTTCTTAAGCATTTCATTAGCAGGCATTTCCTCTAATCCTTGTGCTTTTCTTGTTTCATTAATTGCTGTTCTAATAAAGTTAGTAACAGAAACACCTGGAATCTCCACAGGGTATTGGAACGATAAGAAGATTCCTTTGTGAGCTCTTTCCTCTGGATCTAACTCTACTAACTCTTCGTTATCTAAAATGATTTCTCCTTGAGTAACTTCAAAAGCCTCATTTCCCGCAATAACAGCAGATAATGTACTCTTTCCAGCACCGTTAGGTCCCATAATAGCGTGAACTTCACCTGGTTTAACTTCTAAGTTAATTCCTTTTAATATTTCTTTATCGTCAACACTTGCGTGTAAATTTTTTATCTGTAACATAAGATTTTATATTTTTATTTGTGAGAATGTAGTTTGAAATTAATTAAAATGAGTTGGCTTATCCAACACTTCCTTCTAAAGAAATTTCTAATAACTTTTGTGCTTCAACAGCAAACTCCATTGGTAATTTATTTAATACTTCTTTAGAGAATCCATTTACAATTAAAGCAATTGCTTTCTCTGTAGAAATTCCTCTTTGATTACAGTAAAAAATTTGATCTTCACCAATTTTGCTAGTTGTTGCCTCATGCTCAATTTGACCTGTTGCATTTTTTGAGTCAATGTAAGGGAATGTATGCGCTCCACATTCATTACCCATTAAAAGAGAGTCACATTGAGAGAAGTTTCTAGCATTCTCCGCTCTTGGTCCAATAGACACAAGTCCTCTATAACTATTTTGTGACTTTCCTGCAGAAATCCCCTTAGAGATAATAGTACTTTTAGTATTCTTACCTAAGTGAATCATTTTAGTACCTGTATCTGCTTGCTGGAAATTATTTGTAACTGCAATAGAGTAAAACTCTCCAATTGAATTATCTCCCTTAAGAATACAAGATGGATATTTCCATGTTACAGCAGAACCTGTTTCTACTTGTGTCCAAGAAATTTTTGCATTTTTCTCACAAATACCTCTCTTAGTAACAAAGTTGAAAACTCCACCAGTACCGTTAGAATCACCAGGGAACCAGTTTTGTACTGTAGAATATTTAATCTCAGCATCATCCAAAGCAATTAACTCAACAACTGCAGCGTGTAATTGGTTTTCATCACGAGAAGGTGCAGTACATCCTTCTAAATAAGAAACATAACTACCTTCATCTGCAATAACTAAAGTACGCTCAAATTGACCTGTACCTGCTTGGTTAATACGGAAATAAGTAGATAATTCCATTGGACATTTAACTCCCTTTGGAATATAACAGAATGATCCATCAGAGAATACTGCAGAGTTTAATGCAGCATAAAAGTTATCTGTTTGAGGAACAACTGTACCTAAATATTTTTTCACTAATTCTGGATGAGTCTGGATAGCTTCTGAAATAGAACAGAAAATAATTCCTTTTTCAGCAAGAGTATCTCTAAAAGTTGTAGCAACAGAAACCGAGTCAATTACAATATCCATTGCAACTCCTGCTAATCTCTTTTGCTCTTCTAAAGAAATCCCCAATTTATTAAAAGTATCGATTAATTCAGGATCAACCTCATCAATACTATTATACTTATCCTTTTTCATTGGAGCTGAATAATAAGAAATAGCTTGAAAATCTGGTTTAGTGTAGTTCACATTTGCCCATTCCGGCTCTGTCATACCTTGCCAAACTTTAAAAGCCTCTAAGCGCCATTGCGTCATCCACTCTGGCTCCTCTTTCTTCTTAGAAATAGCTCTAATAATATCCTCATTCAAACCTACAGGAAATGTCTCAGACTCTATATCTGTATAGAATCCATACTCATATTCCTTAGTTTCTAATTCTTTCTTTAAATCTTCTTCTGTATACTTGCTCATATTTTAATACTTAAAAGCAATCTTTTGTAATTGTGCCCTTAGTTAAACTATTTAATTACTTTGTAATAGAACAAGAGTGTGAGTTTGTTCCATTTTTCTTGTTGTTATTATAATGAAAAACTTTCGCCACAACCACAAGTTCTACTTGCGTTGGGATTATCAAAGTAAAAACCTTTTCCATTTAGTCCTCCAGAATAATCCAAAGTTGTACCTACTAAATATAAAAAGCTTTTCTTGTCTACAACGATCTTAACTCCGTTGTCTTCAAAAACCTTGTCGTTTTCGTTTGTCTCTTTATCAAATTTTAATTGATAAGAAAGTCCAGAACAACCACCACTGGTTACTCCGACACGTACATAATCTTCTGTTGGATTAAAACCTTCATCTTCCATAAGAAGTGCTACGCGTTTTCTAGCTAAATCTGAAACTTTTATCATACGTTGTTTTATCTAGATTAATTCTAAAAATCTATATGCAAAGGTATTATAAAAAAATGGTTTCTGGTAGTAACTAACATATTTATAACGATTGGAACTTTTAATACTATTATCATTAATTTCTATCGTAAGAAGCTTGCAATAATCAATAATTTTTGTTTAATACACTAGATTAAGTATTTATTCTCTAGTGACTTATATAACTAATAATAAGTTAATTTTAGTGTTTTTCTACTTATTACTGCTTTTGTACTAGTGTATAATTTAGCTACTAAAAACAGATAAATCAATGTATTTAGTCTAATGGATAAAAAATAAGGTCTTGTTGAGTTTTTTTTTTTGAACTACCTGATTTATATTGGACTACTTGTATTAATTGTTTATTTTGCGATACAAAACTATAAAACACCAATTTATGAAACTATATAGCGTTGAGAGTGGAAATTTTAAACTAGACGGAGGAGCAATGTTTGGCGTTGTCCCAAAAAGCATATGGAACAAAACAAACCCTGCAGATAACAATAACTTAATTGATTTAGGAGCCCGTTTATTATTGATCGAAGATGGAAATAAACTTACTCTAATCGATACTGGAATGGGAAACAAACAGTCAGAGAAATTCTTTGGTTATTACAGTCTATGGGGAGATCATACTTTGGAAAAATCACTAAAAGCACATGGTTTTAGTACAGATGATATTACAGATGTTTTTTTAACTCACTTACATTTTGATCATGTTGGAGGCGCAGTAAATCACAACGCTAGTAGAACAGGCTATGAAAATGCATTTAAGAATGCAAAATATTGGACCAATAAATCCCATTGGGATTGGGCAACAAAACCAAATGCAAGAGAAAAAGCTTCTTTTTTATCTGAAAACATTTTACCTATCCAAGAAAGTGGAGCTTTACACTTTATCGAGCGACCAGAATTAGAACTACTTGAAAATTCAGAATTAGGCTTCGATATATTTTTTGCTGATGGACATACAGAAAAACAAATGATTCCTATTATTAAGTACAAGGATAAAACCATTGCTTATACAGCAGATCTACTTCCTACAACTGGCCATATTCCACTTCCATATGTTATGGGATATGATACAAGACCACTTTTAACCCTAGGAGAGAAACAAAAGTTCTTACAATTAGCTGCACAAAATAATTGGTATTTATTTTTGGAACACGATGCCCATAATGAAATTATAACAGTACAGGACACCGAGAAAGGAGTAAGACTAAAAGACGTTTATAAAGCCACGGATATACTAATATAATGTTAAGTTTTATAAAAGGAGTCCGTATTTCCATTTTTTAAAACACTTTTACAAGACAAATTAAAACTAACTATAATGAGACTGATTAAACCAATCTATCTTTCGGCTACCCTTGCTCTAGCATTAGCTAGCTGTGGTACCACAAAACAAGCAACTTCTGTATCCCCAATCGCAGATTTTGGAACTTTAACGAAGAGAAACACTAAGTTAAGCGAAACTGACTTTAATCGTTGGAGTCATTTAGATATTCAAGCCGATTCTGTTCCTGGAATGTCAGTGGATAAGGCCTATAATCTTCTGTTACAAAATAAACCTCTACCAAGCAAAATAGTTGTTGCTGTAATTGATTCAGGAATTGAAATTGATCATGATGATTTAAAAGATCAAATTTGGATCAATACAAAAGAGATCGCTTCTAATAATAAAGATGACGATAATAATGGTTTTGTTGATGATATTCATGGATGGAACTTCTTAGGAGATGCAGTACATGAAAATGTTGAATTAACTCGTATAGTTAAACGAGGAGATGATGGATCTGAACAATACAAAAAGGCATTAGAAGAATATAATACAGAAAGAAATAAGGCATTAGAAGTAAAAGTTAGAGCACAAATGCTTCAACGTGCAAATTTACGCCTTGCAAAATACTTTGACAATCCGGATTATACTTTAGAACAAGTGGAAGCAATTCCTGCCAGTGTTTCAGAAGATATTACTCACGCGAAAGAGTTAATTGAAAAAGTGCTTAAAGATGGAAGATCTTTAAAATGGGTTGCTAATTACGAAAGTAGTGTAGATGGTAAATTAAACCACCATTTTAATAAAGATTTTGATGGTCGCGCTATCATTGGAGATGATCCAGCTGATATAAACGATAGATTCTATGGTAATAATAATGTTATCGGTCCTGAGAGATCAGAGGCAGCGCACGGAACTCACGTTGCGGGAATCATTGCTCAAAGCCGTCATAATGACTTAGGTGGAGATGGTGTTGCTTCTGATGTTACAGAAATAATGGCCATTAGAGCAGTTCCAGATGGAGACGAATATGATAAAGATATTGCTTTAGCAATTCGTTATGCTGCAGACAATGGAGCAAAAGTAATCAATGGTAGTTTTGGTAAATACTACGAGCAAAATAGCCAATGGGTACGTGATGCAATTGTTTATGCACAAGAAAAAGATGTTCTAATTGTTGTTGCTGCTGGAAATGATGGAAAAGATCTAAACATACCTGGAGGAGTTGATCGATTCCCTAATGACAATGTTGCTATGGGTCCTGAAGTAGCAGACAACTTCCTAGTAGTTGGTGCTTTAAGCCCTGAATTAGGAGAAAAGATGGTAGCTAGTTTTTCCAATTATGGACATTATGATGTGGATGTATTTGCCCCTGGTGTTCAAATATATGCAACTGTTCCATTTAATACCTATGATAAGTTTTCAGGAACTTCTATGGCTTCGCCTAACACAGCTGGTGTAGCTGCATTAATTCGCGCATACTACCCTGAATTTACAGCATCTCAAGTAAAGAAAATTTTAAAAGATTCTGGAGTAAAAATAGACATGGATGTAATTGTAGGAGGAAAAAAAGAGGTGAGAAACTTTAAAACAATTTCTACTTCTGGTTCTATAGTAAATGCATACAATGCACTATTGTTAGCTGATAAATTAGCTGAAAATAAAGTTTTATTTAAAAATTAAATAAACAAACATTAGCTAGTATATCCTTAAATGGCTGTACTAGCTATGTTTTATAAACTATTTATTATGAAAAAAATATTACTATCCTTAAGTATATCTATTGTAAGTTTTGTAGTTGCTCAAGGTCAAAACAATCCTAATCCTGGATATTGGCAGCAACATGTAGATTATAAAATGGATGTCAAAGTAGATGTTAAGAAATTTACTTACACAGGAAATCAAACGTTAGTTTACACCAACAACTCGAATGATACTTTAAACAAGGTGTTTTTCCATTTGTACTATAATGCTTTCCAACCAAATAGTGACATGGACGCTTTATTATCAAGTATCGCTGATCCAGACTCTAGAATGGTAGATACTAAAACCCAAAGAGGAAGAACAATTAAAGAGAGTAGAATTACTAAGTTAAAACCGGATGAAATTGGTTTTTTAAAAATTAATAATCTAAAACAAAATGGAACACCACTACAAAGTAAAGTAGTTGGAACTATTTTGGAAGTATTCTTACAACACCCAATACTACCACATTCTAGTACAGAATTTACTTTAGACTTCGAAGGTCAAGCACCCAAAATGATTAGAAGATCTGGAAGAGAATCAAAAGAAGGAGTAGCTTTATCTATGGCTCAATGGTTCCCTAAAATGGCAGAATATGACTTTGAGGGGTGGCATGTAGAACAATATTTAGGAAGAGAATTCCATAGTGTTTGGGGAGATTTTGATGTAAAAATCACTATCGATAAGAACTATACATTAGGAGGAACAGGAGTTTTAGTAAACAATAATGAAATTGGCCACGGATACCAAGATAACCCGTCAGAACCAGTACCTACAACAAAAGATAAAAACTTAACATGGCATTTTAAAGCTCAAAATGTTTTGGATTTTACTTGGGCTGCTGATAATAATTACATTCATGATATTTATCCTGGTCCTAATGGAGTTAAGCTTCATTTCTTATATAAGAATGAAGCTGACATTATTGAAAATTGGAAAAAACTACAGCCAATTACAGCTGATTTAATGACTTTTTTCAATAACAATGTAGGTTTATATCCTTATCCTCAATATTCTGTAATTCAAGGAGGAGATGGAGGAATGGAGTACTCTATGTGTACTTTAATTACAGGAGGAAGAAATCTTTCTAGTTTAATTGGAGTTACTGCTCACGAACTTGCTCATAGTTGGTTCCAACATGCTTTAGCTACCAATGAAACCAAACATGAGTGGATGGATGAAGGGTTTACTTCTTTTATTTCAGATTTAGCAATGGTAGAAATCTTACAGCAAGATCAGCAAGAAGATACTAATCCATTTGGATCTACTTACAAAAGCTATTACAACTTAGTTTCTAAAGGTATGCAAGAGCCTTTATCGACACATTCAGATCACTACCTGACAAATCGTGCTTATTCTACATCTGCATACAGTAGAGGATCTATCTTTTTGACACAACTTTCTTATATCATAGGTTGGGACAATATGATGGCTACACTTCAAAAATTTTATAAAGACTATAAATTTACTCACCCAACTCCAAATGACTTTAAGCGCACTGCTGAAAAAGTTTCTGGGGCCAACTTAGACTGGTATATGATTGATTATACTTTAACTAACAATACGGTTGATTATGCTATTCAATTTGTAGAAGAGTTGCAAAAAGGTCAATCTTTGGTAACACTAGAAAGAATTGGAAGAGCTGGAATGCCTTTAGATATATTAGTTACTTATACGGATGGATCGATGGAAACTTTCTATATACCTTACTCTTCAATGTTTTGGAATAAGCCAAACCAATATGTAGAATTAGAAAGAACAATTCTAGAACCATGGGGATGGGCTCAACCACAATATAAGTTTGTAATTAATAAACCGAAAAGTAGTATTAAATCTATTATGATTGATCCAAGCCAATTCATGGCCGATGTAAATCAAGAAAACAATATTTATCAAAATTAAAAAAAGCCACGTACGTGGCTTTTTTTAATATTTATTGTTTTGTTTTTCTAACTTTGCATCTATTATGGAAAACACAAGTTTTAACTACCCTAAGCAAGAAAAACTTAAGAGTCACCACGTTATTGACTCTTTATTTATAGATGGAAAAACAGTTAGTAAGTATCCACTTAGGATCGTTTATGTACCTGCACAGAACAAAGAGAATTTACCTCTAAAGGTTGGCGTATCTGTTTCTAAACGTTATTTCAAGAAGGCAGTAGACAGAAATTACTTCAAAAGGTTGTTGCGCGAAGCATATCGCTTAAATAAACATTTACTTATTAAGGATTTGGACCAACCCTATGCAATGATGCTTTTTTATCAATCCAAAGACAGATTGACTTTTGAGCAAATCAATGACAAAATGGTAAAGCTTTTTGAAAAATTCGCTATTCAAATAAAGCAAAACAACACTAATAAATAAAATTTATCAGTAAAACACCCGTATCTTAGCTAAAATATTCGTATTTTAACATGGTTATTCTTTTCTAAAATTTGATGTTACTATGATAAAACAAGATTTTGCTTCTGATACTTTACAAATAGAAGATACAACAACTAATTTTCTATTAGAAAGCCAACCAAATTTTAGGGATTTAGGTGGGTATGTAAATCAAAAGAACAAGAAAATAAAAACGGGACTTATCTTTCGTTCTGGTCAATTAGACAATCTTACCTCCAAAGATATTCAAACCTTAAATGACATAAATCTACATACGAATGTAGATTTTAGAAGTGAGCAAGAAATAGCAAATAAAAAGAATGAGCTGCCTATTAGTATAACTGAAGTAGTAGAATTATGCATCAATCCAGGTAACCTATCTTTTGATAACCTTCAACAGATCATCTCACAAGGCAATGCAAAGGCCGCAGATCAATTTTTAATGAGTATCAACCAACAACTCGTTTTAGATAATCAAGCTCAATACAGAGCTTTTTTTGAGCTTTTACAGTATGACCATAGTATGCCTATGGTTTTTAATTGTACAGCTGGAAAAGATAGGACAGGGTTTGCTGCTGCTTTGTTTTTAAGTGCTATGGATGTCAATAGAGAGTTAATCTATAATGATTATCTACAAACTAATAAAAGAGTACAGACTACTATAAAAAGTATTATAGAAGAACATAATTTAAAACAGCCTGATCAAATTCAAACTATTATTAATTTAATGAGTGTGAAGAAAGGTTATCTTCAGTGTGCTTTTGATACTATTACCCAACATTATACTAGTATAGAAAACTACCTGCATACTATCCTAAATGTGGATATAGCTTTATTACAAAGAAAATACTTAGAAGATTAAGTAGAACTAGATTTATAAATGTTAAAAGGGTATACTGGACTTTATTCCAATATACCCTTTTACTTTTATATAGCATTTATGCGTAATTTCATTCCCGGTTGTAAAGCGTCAGAATCCATCATATTATTCCATGACCTTAGCTTTGCAATAGTAACTCCACTAAATTTCTTACTAATAGAATATAAGGAATCTCCCTTCTTTACAGTATAAAATGAATTACCAGTAGGTTGGGCAATTACAGACTTTCCTACCACTAACTTTTTACCAGGATAAATAAGATTACTTTTTAAATTATTCATGGTCTTTAACTGTGCCACACTTATACCATATTTTTTTGCAATTACACCAACGCTTTCACCCTTACGAATCGTATGGTATTTAGAATTCACACTAGAAGTTGTAGCCATATTACTAGCCATCTCATAATTTGGCTGTTCTTTTTGTGATTCTACAAGTGCTAAATAATCGTATATTTTATCTTCATTACTCGTTAATATGCCTATTTTATCTATTGGTAAACGAATGAAGTGTTTTTGCCCTTCTATATATGGTATAGTTTTTAACTTATAAGTAGGGTTTAAAAATTCAATTTCATTTTGTGGTATATCTAAAATAGAGGATAACTGTTCAAAATTAATTACTTTCTTTAAAGAAACCGTATCGGTTTGCACTAATGAATAAAAAGTTGAATTGCTAGCAGATAATCCATGTTCTTTAGCATACTCAAAAATATACATTGTTGCATAAAATGCTGGTAAATAGTTTTGAGTTTCCCTAGGCAAATTAGGTCGTATATTCCAATAATTCTTTTGCCCTTGGGAGCGGCGAATAGCTTTTGCTACATTTCCCGGCCCAGCATTATAAGAAGCAAGTACTAAGTCCCAATCCCCAAACATATTATGTAAATCAGATAAGAACTGCGCAGCAGCAATAGAGGATTTAACAGGATCACTTCTTTCATCAACAAATGAATTAACCTCTAAATTGTATTGTTTACCTGTGGCATACATAAACTGCCAAAGACCTGTGGCACCTACTCTACTTCTTGCTTCTGGGTTTAAAGCAGATTCTACAATAGCTAAGTATTTAACTTCTAATGGAACATTATATTGAGCTAATTTTTCCTCAAATAAAGGAAAATAATACTCAGATAATCCTAATAATCTTTCAAAAGAACGCTTTCTATTTTTTAGAAAAGATTTAATTACTTTTTCTAAAACAGGGTTGTATTCAATAGTAAAAGGCGTCTTCTGATTCATTGCCTCTAACCTTTGCTTTAAAACCTCTGTAGTTAACTCTTCGTATACCACATCGGAATGATCAAAATCAGCTTGTGAAAGTTCTTGTTCCATTTCCAAAAAAAGATCTTGGTTTAATATTTCATTTAGCCAAGTTCTTTCAATAGCAGCTCCTGCAATGTGTTCCACAAAAGTTTGTTTAATAGAATCTAAATAAACTTCAGAATCCATTGTTATTTTATTTTGAATTTCTCCTTGTTGATCATTACTTTGTGCCGATACAAGTACCGAGCAAAAGCTCATAAACGACAAAATGAGTCCTTTGTAGTTCATACTAGCATGTATTAAAAAAAGATGCTCTAGTATAAAACTATAGCATCTTTTATATTGTAATTATTAATTTTCGATTGCTGCTATTCCAGGTAAAATTCTACCTTCTAACATCTCTAACATAGCTCCACCACCAGTTGATACATAGCTCATTTTATTTGCTAAGTCAAACTGTTTTACTGCTGCAACTGAATCCCCTCCTCCTACTAAAGAGAAAGCCCCATTTTTAGTAGATTCAGCAATAAATTCACCTAATGTAATAGTACCATTAGCAAATTTTTCCATCTCAAAAACTCCTAAAGGTCCGTTCCAAAGAATAATTTTAGAATCCATGATAACAGTCTTTAAAGCTTCTAATGTTTTAGGACCAACATCTAATCCCATCCATCCATTTGGAATATCGTTAGCATCAACTATTTTAATATTTGCATCCGCAGAAAAAGCATCCGCAGCAATAATATCAATTGGTAAATGTACTTGTACATTTTTCTCCTTAGCTTTTTGCAGAATATCTAACGCTAATTCTAATTTATCATCTTCTACCAATGAATTACCAATATTACCACCTAAGGCTTTGATAAAAGTAAAAGTCATTCCTCCACCAATAATCATATGATCAATCTTATCAAGGATATTCTCGATAATAGTGATTTTTGAAGATACTTTAGACCCTCCTAAAACTGCAGTAACAGGCTTAGAAGTACTGTTTAAAACTTTATTTAAACTCTCTATTTCTTTAGCCAATAAATAACCATAGCATTTAGCATCATTAAAAAACTGAGCTACAACAGTTGTTGAAGCATGTGCTCTATGTGCAGTTCCAAAAGCATCATTTACATAGAAATCTGCTAAATCTGCTAATTGCTTTGCAAAATCTGTATCTCCTTTTTCTTCCTCTGCATAAAAGCGTAGATTTTCTAATAAGATAATATCCCCTGCTTTAGCATTTTTAATTGCATCTTGTGCCTTATCTCCAATACAATCTTCTACAAATGTTACTGGTTTACCTAAGATTTCTTCTGTTTTAGAAACAATTTGCTTTAAAGAATACTTTGGATTAACTTCTCCTTTAGGACGTCCTAAATGAGACATTAAAATAGCTATTCCACCGTCTTTAGTGATTTTCTCGATTGTCGCTTTAGCAGCTTCAATTCTATTAGTATCAGTAACATTACCATTGTCATCTAAAGGAACGTTGAAATCAACACGAACAAGAACCTTCTTATCTTTGAAATTAAAATTATCTACTGTTTTCATTGCTTAAAATATTCTGCTTTTATATTAATGCTTACAAATATAATTATTTTTATTCACCAAACACTCCACAAAGCTAATACTCAATTGTTTTGCAATTTTATTTTACCTGTTTTTTAGTTAAATAACAAGAAAAACAGTATACATATAACCTATTTTACAACTATAAAATAAAACCAAAACAAGCAATTAAAAACTTATTACATATTTTAAGTAAAAATTAGGTTCTCTCTGGTCAAAATAAATAAACATTCAGCACTAAAAGATTTATTTACAATCCACGAGGATTTACTTTATATTTGCTTTATGGAATTTTCACATATAATTGGTCAAGATCACATAAAGAATGCATTAATGCAAAACGCACAAGTAGGTAGAATTCCTCATGCTCAACTTTTCATTGGGCCTGATGGAAGTGGAACCTTACCTATGGCTATTGCTTATGCAAAATATGTATTGTGTAATTCAAAATTAGACCCAGCAACTTTTGATGCATGTAGCCTAAAAGTGGATAATCTTTCACATCCTGATTTACATTTTATATATCCAGTAAGTACAACGGATATGATTAAGAAGAATCCTACATCCGATCTGTTTTTATCTAAATGGATTACCTTTTTAGATAAAACGCCTTATGGAAATTTATTTGATTGGTATACTCATATGGATATACAAAATAAACAAGGCCAAATAGGTGTAGATGAAGCAATTCAAATTTCAAAAAAACTAGCATTAAAATCCTATGAAGGTGGATATAAGATTTGCATCATTTGGATGGCAGATAAATTAAATATCGAAGCTTCTAATAAATTACTAAAGCTACTAGAAGAACCTCCTGCTAAAACACTGTTTATTCTAATTGCTGAAAACCAAAAAAATATCCTTCCTACCATTTTATCAAGATGTCAAATTGTAAATTTTAATAGCCTTGGTCAAAAAGACATTGAACAAGCTTTAATACAAAAACATAATTGTCCCCAAAATCAGGCCTTAATGCTATCACATCAGGCTCAAGGAAATTATAATAAAGCTTTAAAACTTTTATTAAGTCAAGATAGTGTGGAACCTTTTGAAAAATGGTTTGTTCAATGGGTTAGAGCAGCCTTTAGAGCAAAAGGAAATGCTGCTGTAATCCAAGATTTAATTCTATGGAGTGAGCAGCTATCAAGTTTGGGAAGAGAACAACAAAAACAATTTTTAGAATTTTGTATTGAGTTATTCAGACAAGCTTTATTATTAAATTACCAAACACCCAACTTAGTATACTATCAAACTACGGTGGACAATTTCAAACTAGAAAAATTTGCTCCCTTTGTTAACGGGTCCAATATAATCTCTATTTATGATGAGTTATCTCAGGCTATCTACCATATAGAGAGAAATGGTAGTTCAAGAATGATATTTACAGATTTATCTATAAAACTAACTAGACTAATGCATAAAAAGTAGTTAGAAATAACTTGATTTATAACTACTTTTTATTGTCAAAATATCTTTACCTAGGCTTTAATAGAGCTTTGATATAGTCTTAATTCTTCCCAAGAAAATTCATCTTTAACTTGAGCTTTAATCTCTGTTAAACTCATTTCTTGTCTGGAAGCAAACACCTTGGCTAATGCCTCTAGTTTCTCAGGGCTAAGGACTTCTTTTATATCTATTTTTTCATCCTTTATCAACTTTGCAATATGCGAGTTAATAGTAGTTGTAGTTAACTTTCTTATTTCCGCGATTTCTTCAATATTTTTACCAGCTTTATAATAGTCGAAGGTTATAGTTACGGTTGGCTTTTTCTTCTGCTTAGGTTCGCTTTTACTAGAGCTATATAAAGATAAATCATCTTCATCGGAAGGATCTAAGTCTAAATGAGTACTACGAATTAAAGAGGCGATGTTTACTAAATGATTCATTTTATAAGAAGCAACATCTTCACTCTGTAAGGTATCTTTACAAACTTTTTGCCCGCTGTCGATAATCTCTAGCATCTTCAAAGCTTTTTTCATTTTTAAAACCCTTGCTAATAAGTCATCTTCTAAAACGACTAATTCATCAAAAAAAGTTTTTAAATTTCTCTTTCCTTTTACTTGAGCAATGGTAAAAAGTAATTCGAAAACTAAATGGTCCATCGTAGGGAAAAAGTATTCATAAGCTTTCTGTACCCTTTGTTTAGTATACTCAAATCGAAAGGGTTCGCTGTTAAATAGAGCATGTAATTGCATGACAAACTTATTAGAATGTACAAGCATCGTATCAATTGTTACAATAGCCTTATCTGCCCAAGACTTATAAGCACTTTTAGGACTTTTTTGGGTTTCAGAAAAATAAGTATTAGCATGTGTATGCCATAAATGCGATAAACTGTTCCAAGAAAAAGCATCCTTTAAAAACCCTTCTAAAAATTCTTTCGCATGAAGAGACAATTCACTTTCTAATTGCTCGTTTGTTGCCTTATTACCAGCAAACATCATAACATCCATATCATTTGTCAGTCCATTCATTTGGATGGCTGAAAGTAGTACTAAACCTTTTAAACTACGTAATCTAGATAATGCTACATAAGCTTGGCCAGGTAAAAATACTCTTGAAACATCTAACACAGCCTTATCAAAGGTTAATCCTTGGCTTTTATGTACTGTAATAGCCCAAGCTAATTTAATAGGATATTGGGTAAAAGTTCCTAATATCTCTTCCTTGATTTCCTTAGTATTTTCACAAACCGAATATTTAATATTTTCCCATTCGTATTTCTCTACTTCAATACTAAGATTCTCTTCAGGAAAATGAACGATAATTTGATCTTTTGTCAAAGACTTTATCACGCCCATTTTTCCATTATAAAAACTCTTTTCTACAGAGATATCATTCTTAATAAAAATTACCTGTGCTCCTACTTTTAGAGATAAAACAGTATCTAAAGGATAAATCTTTTCAGGAAAATCCCCTACTATTTCAGGTGTATAAGAGAACAGTTTTTCATCTAAGGATTCTAAAGCTTGTTCATTGATAGAATCTGCCTTAGCATTATGTGTACTTAAAGTAATATAACCTGGATTCTTCATTACATCAAAATCAGGCTTTATATAAGTATTGAGAGTCTGTAAATCTCCTTGGGTTACAGTGTTATTTCTAAGATTATTTAAAATTGATATAAAAACTTGGTCACTTTGTCGATATATGGTTTCTAACTCGATATATAAAGGTAAGTTAGATCGTAATACCTCAGAATGAAAGAAGTGAACACCATCGTAATAACGCTTTAGAATTTCCCATTCCTCATTCTTAACCACAGGAGGCAACTGTAATAAATCACCAATAAATAAAACTTGAACACCTCCAAAAGCTTGTTTATTTTTACGTATAGATTGAAGCATAAAGTCCATTGCATCTAATACGTCACAACGCAACATACTTACTTCATCTATCACTAATAAATCCATATTTCTAAATAAAGAACGTCGAGCATTATTCATACGCATATGCTTCTTTAAAGAAATTCTGTTTTCAATCTTTATACGATCGTCAAACATAGGGGGATTAACAACATCTGGAATAAAGGTTCCAAATGGAAGATGAAAAAATGAATGGATAGTTACCCCTCCTGCATTTAGAGCAGCAATACCAGTGGGCGCCACAATAACAGCATTTTTATGGGAGGTTTTGATAATCTCTTTTAAAAGAGTTGTCTTTCCAGTTCCAGCTTTACCCGTAAGGAAAATATTACGATTTGTTTGATTTACGAAATCTAAAACATATTGTGCTTCTTCAGAGAAAGTAGTCATTGTAAAAGTTTTTAGCAAAGTACAACAAAAAAATCCACAACTATAATACTTTATCCATTTATAGATTAACAAAAAAAGAGCTGTCTCACAATTGAAGATAGCCCTTTTTTGTTTAATAAATATTGTATTTTAATTAGTATAATTTAATTATTTGATCCAAACTATAAACTATACCTAATAAATTCCTTCTAAATGACAACGAAGTAACCTTTATGAGATAGTACCTTTACTTATATATGGTATTATTACTTTGTTGTTTCTGTACCTTCTTCTACAGGAGTCGCTCCCTTGTAGTTTGCATTTAACTCCTTAACGATAATATCTGTAATGTTATATTGTTCTTTAGCAAAAAGAACTGTAGAAGCTTCCTCGGTATTAAATACGTAATCCAAATTATTTGTTTTAGCGTATTCAGCGATATGGTTTTTAACTTTAGTTATAACCTCTTCCATTGCTTGTCCGCTTTCTTGTTGTAAAGATTGCATTAAAGATTGTTGCTTATACTGTAACTCTTGCTCTTTTTGTTGAAGCTCATTTGCTTTACTTTGTGCCCAAGCTTGTCCTTTTGAAGCAGCATTTTTTTGAAAATCTTGCACTTCTTTTTGGAATGCTTCAATTTCAGTTTCTAAAGCTTTTCCTTTCTCTTCAGACTTTGCTTTAAAATCAGCTTCAATATTCTTTACTTCGTTATATTCTTTTAATAGAATAGTTGAATCTACATAAGCAGTTTTAAACTCGCTTGTAGCACTAGGATTATTACAAGCTACAAACATTGCAGCTAAACCTAACATTAAAATACCTTTTTTCATTTCCGTTTTATTTAGTACGTAAAAATAGTAAAAGTTTTAGACGAAAGTTAAAAAAAGTTATCTATCAAAAAAATCTATGATTATAAAATAAAAAATAATTAAAAGCTATTATTAATAACCTTTTTTAAAGCCTTTTAATGCATTATCTAAAAAACGCCATAATAACTTTCCGATGTAGATGTAATAACTAAACAGGAGCCTTTAAAATCGATTTCAACCTTGAAAATATGAAACTATAGAAGATTAATCCCCTTTCTCTAGTTTTTCAAATATATAAGTGATAGAAGAGTAATTTAATGTTTGCTTAGCTTTTACATTTGATTTTAAGCCAATGCAAAATGCTTTCCACCAATTCTTCTTTCCCGTTTTATATTCCTCAGAAAGTAGACTTACATAAAAACTATCAAAAACTAACGGATAAAGACCTTGAATTGAAAAATGATATTTCTCAAATAAATTAATTATTGAAGATCTAGAAAAATGCCATAAGTGACGAGGCACATCATAAGCTGCCCAAAAATGTTTATAGTATTGCGCATCATAAGATTCGTGATTCGGTACAGCTATTAAAATTATTCCATCTTTTTTTAAAAGTCTACGGAGTTCTTTGATTTGAAAATCTAAATCAGCAACATGCTCTAGAACATGCCACATGGTAATAACATCGAAAGAAGCATCTTTTAACTCACTACTATGTTCTACTAATTCCAGGCCTTTTTGTTTAGCTAAATTCTTTGCTTGATCGCTAGGTTCTAATCCAGTAGTTTGCCAACCATTTTTTTTAGCATGAAGTAGAAACTCTCCTGTACCACAACCTATATCTAAAATACTTTTTGCTTGTGGACGTAAACTTTGAATGAATTGAAGTTTGCGTTGAATTGCATTTTTTTTGACTACTTGATAAATGCGATTAAATAATCCACGTGAATTATCGGAATGAGAAATGTAGTTTTCACTTTGGTAGTATCTGTGTATTTCCTCCACTTTTGGCTGAGGAATTGTTTTTAAAATATTTAACTCTTTATCTAAATAGATACTGAATTTTTCTTTAGATATACTATAATCCTCTACATCTAAAAACTTCTTATCATCCAATTTATTCATTTTGTTACTTTAAAAGAAAAACAAATATAACGAAGTAAAACAAATAGTACATCCTCCATTGCGAGAGAGTCCTAATTTATTTTGATACCCTAACTTAATATTACATCCAATAAAATATTACTAGAATAAATAGTTCTCTTAATAATATCTTACTTTCTATAACTTCACAAAAGAATCTATTCTATATAAACCTAGAACAAGGTCTATTATTTTGGATGTAGAATAACTCCCAGAAATTATAAAAAACTAATGATATAATTTATATCTAAAAGATAAATAGGATTCTTTGAGGTATCTAGATATGGACTAAAATACTACCTACACATCTATTCATTCATAATTCAAAGTATCGAATAGAACAGAATAGAATAACAAATAAGCTCCTTTAAAGAAGCAAGATATAAATTAAAATATAACCAATGGATCTATTGCATCATAACTCAAACTGTAGAATAGAATAAAAAAGAAGCTGCTTTAAAGAACCCGGATATAGATTGAAATACTACCAACACATCTATTGATTCATAACTCTAACCATAGGATAAAAAAACAAAAGGAGTACTTCAATGGTACAGGAGATAGACTAAAATACTACCAACACATCTATTGATTCATAACTCGAACAATAGGATAAAAAACAAACAGAGTACTTCAATGGTACAGGAGATAGATTAAAATACTACCAACACATCTATTGATTCATAACTCGAACATTCCCTTAAAACAGCCTAAATGGTTCTATAAATATTTTAAAAGAGCATTAGGCCAATACCTAAAGATGAGCTTTTTTACTAAAGAAAGAAAATGTAGATAGGCACTTTTAGGTAAGTAAATATACTACATAATAATACCAGCGAATTAGTGTAATTACAATTCGAATAAAATATAAAGAATAAAAAACAGGCTTATAGGACAAGAAAATATAAGTATCAATAAACCTTTAGAACAAGCCTTCTTACAACTAGACTTAAAGTATATCTTGGTAATTTACATCTTAGCTGATTGGCTAGAAAGACAAATATGGTTTAGTAAATAGGTTTACTTATTGGAATAAACTCGAATAAATTCTATCCGTTTTAAAACTACAAATAAGGCTATCCTCCCTACCCTTAAACAAAAATACAACCTACTAAATAAGATTTTTTGAGAGTAAAATTTTGATACTTAGAAGAAGGAAAACTGGCCAAAGTTCATCTATAATTGCAATAAGCTAAATATTTTGAGACTTGATATCCTAACTAAGTAATATAGATTTTTAAGATACACCTAGATCATAATACTAAAAAACCTTCATACAATTCACTAAAAAAAGTATACAAAATAAACTTATAACCCCTTATTGATTACTTCAGATTAGAAAGTAAAAGCATTCCCTCCCCTACATTCTGACAGCAAAAAAAAAATAAAATCATAGTTACTTTAAACCCGAGTATATCCATTCCTGAAAATAATATAAGAAAGATCTCTATTTAAAACATAATCGAGTAGGAGGCTGAAGATTATTTCTTCAGCCGACCTCTCACACCACCTGGCATACGGATCCGTACCAAGGCGGTTCTTAACTTTACGATACTTTTAAGTAGATGTCATGTATAGAAGTATAGC